>JBOHJU010000005.1:0-28129 GCA_050728755.1 Methylocella sp. | reverse complement strand
CGTCTTGGCACCCCCGAAAGCCTGCTTTTGACCCGGCCGGAAACCCGTCTGCTCCATGCGCAGGTGGGTCCCGGTGCTCGTTGGCGTGAGCGTAAATGTCACCACGCTCTGAAGATTGTAGGCCGCATCGCCGTGCGCATAATTCCAGGTGTAGGACAGGGTTTCGTTCGGCTCGACCGCGAGGACCTCGCAGTCCAGCACGCCGCCCCAGTCTCCGATAAGATTGAAACGGTGGCCCACCGCTGGCTTGAAGTCGTTCTTCATGAGCCACTCCTCGATCAAGTGTGGTTGCGTGAGGGCGCGCCAGATCTTTTCCGGCGGAAAAGGTATCTCCCGTTCGACAACGACGGCGAGCGTTTCGGTCGCAGTATTGGTCATTGGTCCATCCTTTTGAGGAGATCTTCGAGGTGGTCGAACCGGCTTTGCCAGAAGCCGGCCATTTGGCTTGTCCAGTCGATCAGCGGGGCCAAGGCGGCGAGCTGCGCGCTATAGTACGTCTTGCGACCTTGGTGGCGGTCGCGCACAAGCCCGGCCTGCTTTAGGACCCCGAGATGCTTTGAGACGGCCGGTTGCGAGACCCCGGCCTGAGCCGTCAGGGCCCCAACCGTCTGGTCTCCGTCGCGGCACAGCCGCTCGAAGATCGCCCGGCGGGTCGGGTCGGCGAGGGTGCTGAAAAGGTCGTCCCGTGCGGCTTGCATGCAGATTCATAGCTGAACAGTTATGAATTAGTCAAGCCCGACGGCTCACACATGCTCCAACCCTTTGAATTTGAGCGCCTCCTTGTCGATCGCCTGATTCCACGTTTAGAGCAAAGTGCCTTAACGCCCTGGACTAGAGGGCAGGTCCCAATCGGCTGGCTGGCCCTCGGGAACAAAGGCGCCGTCCTCGCGCAGTGCGCCGCGTACCGGCTCCGGCGGGACCGGTGCATAGGCGCGCGCCGAAGGCACCCGCGCGGCGGCAGCGAAATAGGCCTCAGGTATGCGCGCGGACGGCGCCGGGCCGGGTCCGGCATGCACCGCCAGCACGTCTCCCTCGGGATGCCCCGCCTGAGCTATATCGACATCCTCCTCAATCTCCGGCGGATTGGGCAGGCCATCGCGCGGCGGCTCGGGAGTCGGGCTTGGCCGAAGGAAAGGCCGGCAGATCCGGCGCGGGCCGTAGGACGTATTGCCATGCAGCGCGAGATCGACATGAATATGATTGTAGTGAAAGACATTGGCGCCGGGGCCAAGCACCGTCGTGAATTGGCCGCAGGCGCCGGCATGGACGTCTTGCAGGAAAGCTCGCGTTTGATCGTCGCCTCTTGTCCAATCGCGGACGATCGAAATCTCGCGCCCGTCCGCGAGACGAAAACCGCCGATGTCGAAGGCATTGCCAAAACCATGTTCGGAAATGCGTGCGCCCGGCTGATTGTTCATCGTCCGGCAGCTATAGGCGCCCATCGATTCGATTTCGGCCACCGGCTCGCCGAAACGCGCCTGCGCGGCCGGCTGCACGATTTCGACGAGCCACGCATTGAGCGCGGCGATCATCGGGCAGTCGAGCGTATAGATCGAATTGAACCGCACCGCGCCATCGAGTAACGCGCTCACCTTGAACGGATGATTGAGGCCGCAAATGCCGGGGCCGTCGATTTCGCGCGCGGGCTGAACATAGGCCGAGACATGGATGAGCTTTTGGGCGAGACAAGCATTTTCTGCTTCCCCGCGCCACGCCGGCCGGCGCGCGCGCTCGTAATTCGAGCAGCCGCCCAGCGCCGAAATCAAGGCCGCGGCAACGGCTAATGGCAGAACGCGACGCGCCATTGGCAAGACATGCGCGCAATATATTAATCGGCGCTAAAGCATCGCGGTTAATGGATTTGAAGCCACGCCGCGCAACGAGGCGAAGGTCATGCCGACAATCGAAGTAACGCCGGAGATCGCGATCGATCAATCTGAGCTCACCTTTTCCTTTGCTCGCGCGGGCGGCCCAGGCGGGCAGAATGTCAACAAGGTGGAGACCGCCGTGCAACTGCGTTTCGACGTTACCCATTCGCCGTCTCTCGACGAAGCGGTGAAACGGCGGCTTATGCGGCTCGCGGGCACGAGGCTCACTAAGGACGGCGTGCTGGTGATCTTCGCGCGGAGGCACCGTTCGCAGGAGCAAAACCGTCAGGACGCGCGCGAGCGTTTGCTTCGCTTGATCGCGGCGGCGGCGAAAAAGCCGGAATTTCGCGTGAAAACACGGCCTAGCGGCGCCGCCCGCGAACGCCGCATCGAGGCCAAGGTCCGGCGCGGCGAAACCAAGCGCCTCAGAAATTCTCCGGTCGAGTAAGCCAAGTGCCGCGACGCTCAAGCGGCGCCGCCTCCATCCCTGAGACCGGGCAGGCCATGCCAGCGCAATTGGACTTTGAACATCGCCGCGGAGTTCAGGAGACCGGAAGTGGGAGCTTGACTGCCACGCCTCATATGAGGCCAGCGGCCAATTCGCGAAGGCCGGACGTATGGCTGCAACCGGCTAAGCCATGCGCAAAAAATCCTGGCAAGCCGGGGCCATCCACAGATGACCCACTGCCGCAAATCGGATTCAAAAATTTTGCGCTCGCTTTCGGGCTCGTCGTCCTTTGTCGCGGCGAAGGGCACGCGCCATAAGCAAAACCGCCTTGGCGTTGAGGCTTGGGATTTCCCCGCCATTTCCAAACCACCGGCGCGGCGTACTTCTTTCTGCCGCGATCAGATGCTTCGCCACCGCAATGATCGTCTCGGGCGCGGCGGCCGAAAGACCGGGGAGAACAATTTCCAACGTCATTGGGCGCTTCGCGTACGCGCGCGCACGATCCTTGATCAGATCGGCGGCGGTGCGAGTTGCTTGCGCCCGAAGCGCGGCTTCGGCATTAGCCCGGGCGGGCGTGTGGTTCGGCATGGGCAGGCTCAGGAAAGAGCAGACAAGGCACCTTGTCAGGTAACTTTACCTATGTAAAGGTAATATTACCTACACCCAAAGCCTATTTCCGGTGCCACTGACCGGATCGGACAACCGCTCTGCTTTCGGCGGCCCATGCGATTGCGACGCCGCGGATCGGCGCGGCGTTATGGCTCTCAAGATCGAACGTTCCGCGTGCTGCTCCGCGCTGGATACGTTTCAGATAGCGTTTGCCGTCCGCAGTCCCGACCGCGGCTTCCCAACCGATGATTTCCTCGACAGTAGTGCCCTCGCGCCAGCAAATGATCACGTCGCCCGGGCCGTAGCGCGGCTGCATGTTGTCGCCCTCGACCTCGAAAGCGATCGCGTCCGCCGCGACCGGAAACGGAACCTCGATTCGATACAAACCTCCGGGTGGGACTTGTTCGACTCCCGGCTGGATTTCTGCCCCGGCGCCAATGCGCCCAACGACGCGCGCGAGATTGCCGGAAGCCGGGTCCCCAATACCCTCAAGCAGCCAGGCTGCGGTTGTTTGCAAGACCGGGGCAAGCGCCATCAGGGTTTCGGTCGTGATCCCGCGCCGGTCGTTGTTCTTGACCGCTCGTTTCAGATTGCGAATTGCGTCTGGCCGTTTCGCGGCCAGGGAGGCGGCGTGCGCGGAGAGGCCCACGGCCTTCAGGCGGCTTTCGATCCGGGCGAGAACGTCATCAAGTTGCATAGCGGTAGAGTAACCGCATACAGCCAGGAATGCATTCGGTAAATTCACCTTGACATGTTAGGTACTATTACCGTATAGGAATTGGGCGGCGCGACGCTCCGTTGCCCGCTTGATAAAGTCAAGGAGAGTTGACCGTGCCGGTTGCCACAGAAATCCAAAAATCGCACTGGACCGGCGAGCGAATCGCCCGTCTGGGATTTCTTCTTGGCCTTGGCTGGGACGCCCTGCGTGTCGCCAAGGACCCCATCATCGCCTCGACCCCCAACCATGTGCACCAGCAAGCCATGCGGTACGGCCTCGCGTTTCGCGCGGCCGCCGCCATGTCGTGGCCGCTGCCGCCCGAGGCCGCCGCCCCGTTTGAGATGGCCGCGGCCAAGCGCGGACTCACCCGCGAGGCGATAATTCGTCTTTTGCTTCTCGAAGTTGCCGCCGACCCCAATCTCCTCGACAATATCCTCGACGATGGGGTTTGAGCATGGACGAAGAAGCCCCTTCGACAAGAGCTCAGGAGGCCAGCCGGTGCGCGGCGCCGCCGTTCGCTATGCGCGAGACCCTGCCGCCGCTTTGGGACGCAGATCTCGTCGGCCAAAGGCTTGTGCAAGCCTTTGTCACACTTGACCGCTTGCCGCGTTTGCGCGGACCCCGCAAGCCAGGCGGGCACTGGCCGCCGACGCTCACCGAATGGGCCGATCAACTGGCCCAAGCGGAGCTCGAAGAGAGCGAGCGCCGGACGCGGAGCGAAGCGGCCAACCGTACCGTGATCCGCCCCAGCGCCGCCGAAATTACACATATGGAGACGGCGTTCGCGTGGCTGAGCGAATTACGCGTTGCGGATTCCGGCATGGCGCTCGTCACCACTCTTTGGGCATTGCGCACCGCGCGCGGAAGATCGATCAAGAAGCTCTGCGCCGAAAAGCAATGGGCGCCGCATACATTCTTTCGCAAGCGGGCCAAGGCCTTGGCAAGTTTGGCGCAAGCCCTCAACGCGCGCGGGGTGCCGGTCTTTTAGGGGTAGCAAGCTACCCTTCGCGCGCCACACAGCTCCGCTCGCCGCGGGGTGCGCCGCGAGCCCTGACCCGCAGGACGGCCTGCAGCGGCCGTCTCGATGAACGCGGAAAATCCCGCAGCGATCGTCTCGAAGCGCGAGGTAGCGCGGGTCAACAAGCCGCGATGTGATATCCGTTTTTGCGTCTTGAGGCGCCCTCGCAGCGACAATGCCCAGTCGCGCTTTGGCGGCGTCCGGCTTGAAAAGTCAGCGGCATGCGCAAATTCATAAAATGGGCGGCCGTCGCCGGCGCCGGGCGATCTGACGGTTTAAATCCGCGCACGATACGGACCTTCGAAGGACAGTAACCGCCAGCCGCGATGATTGGAGCCACGCCAACACCACCGCCCTGGCAAGCAAAGATATGTGGGAGACACTCCGCTTAGCTCTTGGATCGGCTCTTGTTAAACTTTGGTCCGGAAAAGCATATCGGTGAAGATAAACACTGTGCCGAAATTCCGTGTCGGCCGTTGGTGATGAAGCAGGTGATGTTTCCGCCACATGTCGTAGTACCATAATTTGGTAACCCAGTTCTCGGAAAGTCCATGGTAGGCTTCATGTAACGATGACCAAAGCGCGGCATAGCCGATGCACGCGACCAGAACGAAAACAACCCAAGGCCAGCCGAGGAAAATGGCGAATACGAACATTGGGCTTGTCGCGCCCACGACGCTCAACGCGTTGATGTCAACGTTCACATCATTGCGGCTCTTGCCATGATGCTCGATGGCATGTTCGCTCCACCAGGAACCCCTTCCCAACCCGGGATAGTGCATCACCCAGCGATGCGCCGCGTACTCGGCGAGCGGTGTGTAAAGAAGAAGACAGAGTATTGCGATAGCCCAAACCATTGACAGCCCCTTGAACCTTTGTTGGCCGGCACTTCAGGTTAGCCTGCCTCGGCCGGGTGATCTATTCACACGAATACCAACCGGATGACGAGCTTGTTGGGACTGACAATTGCCACTTTCGACGAATTTTGGCAATGCCAAACCCTCGACAGGGGGATTCCGTGCGCCATAGCCAGTGATAGCGGCTCGCTAAGCGCCGGAAAAGCAGATTTTGTTGTCACCCAAACGCACCGCTTTTTTGCCTTATCTGGACAGCGTCGCAGCCCGTGAAGCTTAGGCGAAGATTAGCGGCCAGCAGGGCGGGCGCATCTCCGCTATGTCCCGCACTTCGGCGCGCGGCGTCCCGGCCTGCCGAAACAGCGGACCGGCAAAAATTCGCTCGATTTCACCGGCAGGGAGTTCGCCTTCGATCGTCGTGCAATCGCGCGGATCGCTGTTATCGACGCCGGTCAATTTAATCAAGACTTGGACCGCGAGCGGGCGCTGGTTGCGCTCCATCTGGGTCAATGAGCTTGGCGAGATATCGAGCCCGGCGGCTATTGCGGCCTGGGTCAGATGATAATGCGGGCGTAGCCGCTTGAGGCGAGGGCCAGCGAAAAGTCTTCGGGGAGGCGCGGTCTGGCACTCGAGAACGAAACATTATTTACATCGGCACAACGATATGCTGTAAGGATGTTACATAACAACCTCAATACGCCACCTAGGAGTTGCATCGGGAAGAATTTTCCGCGTTATGGCGGCATGTGCGACGGCCGGGTCCGGGTGCGGCAACGTCTGTTCCGCCGGGGTGACGCATTTCGTTCATCTCTGTGAACTCGCTGGTGAAATTTGGAGAATATCGATGAGCAAAGCGCTCACTTTTGAGGATCTCATTCCTTCGGCCCCGAAAGGTCGTTTTGCGGCTATCCGCCGTCCCTATATCCCCGAGGATGTCGCGCGGCTTCGCGGCTCGTTTCCGATTTCTCATACGCTCGCCGAGCGCGGCGCCAACAAGCTTTGGCAATTGCTGCATGAGCGGCCTTATGTGCATGCGCTTGGCGCCGTCACCGGCAACCAGGCGATGCAGATGGTTCGCGGCGGGCTCGAGGCGATTTACCTTTCCGGCTGGCAGGTCGCGGCCGACGCCAATGTCGCGGGCACCATGTATCCGGACCAATCGCTTTATCCGGCCAATTCCGGTCCGGAGCTCGCCCGCAAGATCAACCGCACTTTTAAGCGCGCCGACGAGATCGAACATGCCGAGGGCAAGGTCTCGCGCGATTGGTTCGCTCCGATCGTCGCCGACGCCGAGGCTGGATTTGGCGGCCCGCTGAATGCGTTCGAGATCATGAAGGCCTATATCGAGGCCGGCGCGGCGGGGGTCCACTTCGAGGATCAGCTCGCGTCCGAAAAGAAGTGCGGCCATCTCGGCGGCAAGGTTTTAGTCCCGACCTCGCAGCATGAACGCAGCCTCGCCGCCGCCCGCCTCGCGGCCGACACCATGGGCGTGCCGACGCTTATCGTCGCCCGCACCGATGCCGAATCGGCGCGTCTCATCACCAGTGACGTCGATGAGCGCGACCGGCCCTTTATCGAGCCGGACAGCCGCACCACGGAGGGGTTTTTCCGGCTAAAGGAGGGCACAGGGCTCAAGCATTGCATCACCCGCGGACTCTCCTTCGCCGAATCCGCCGATCTGCTTTGGTGGGAGACCTCGCACCCCGATCTCAATGATGCCCGCGCCTTCGCCGAAGGCGTCCACAAAAAATATCCCGGCATGATGATGGCCTATAATTGCTCGCCCTCGTTCAACTGGGCGGCAAAACTCGACGCGGCGACGATCGCCAAATTCCAGCGCGAGCTCGGCGCGATGGGCTACAAGTTCCAGTTCGTGACCTTGGCCGGCTTCCACGCGCTCAACCACGGGATGTTCGATCTCGCCCAAGGGTATCGGGATCGCGGCATGGCCGCTTACTCCGAACTTCAGCAGCGGGAGTTCGCCTCGGAGGCGCAGGGCTACACGGCGACGCGGCATCAGCGCGAGGCTGGCACCGGCTATTTCGACGCGGTGGCTGTTGCCGTCTCCGGCGGTGCCGCTTCGACGACCGCGATGGGCGCCTCGACGGAGGCGGCCCAGTTCAAATCCGGCAAGCCGGCCGTCGCCGCCGAGTAATTTTCGCGCTTGCTGTGATTTGAAGATCGTGGCTCCTCACCGGGCCGCGGTTTTTTTGCGAGGGCCAAACCGTTCGTGCGGGGGACTGTCATGGTTTCCGTCCCGGCGGTAATGGGTCAGTTCGAATTTCGGCTTGTGACCCGAAGCAGTCCATGCAACTGCTTTGGTCCTAGCTCAGCAGCCCACGCTAAGCCGGCCAGTACGTCCTGCGGAGTGGAACAAGCGTGCGAGTTTCGGCGTCGGTTTTTTCGTAATACTCAATGAGCAACTCGACGAGTTCATCACTGTCAATCAGTGTCAGGTGGGCGATCGACCGTTCGGCCTCATACTTTGCCTCGGTGGTGAACCCGCCGGTGCTAACAAACAGACATCGATCGTTCTGAGGGTTACGTCCGCCGAGAAATTTTCGCACTTCCGGCGCGCCCATCTGACCCTTGCGATGCTTGACCTCAACGAAGATGCGCGGCTGCGTCAGCCCGAGACCGTCCGGGGATGCAATCACGTCCTTGCCTCTGTCTCCGCCTTCCAAAGAAATCTTGGTTTTGTATCCCATCGCGCGAAGAATGCCGGCCACTAATACCTGCATGTCCCGCCACGATAGCCGTGTTATTTTATCCTTGATGAGTTCGCGCGAATTTTCCTGGGCATTGATAAAAGGGTCTTCCGCTTCAATCTCGGCGGTTGGGACGATTTCGGATTGCGATTCACGACCTGGAGTTTCGATCAACTTTAGGATTTCTTCCAACGCTTCCTGCGAAGGCCTGAAGATTGTCAATGTAGACCCAAGTGAGTTACGCGCCGCCTGGGAAAGCTTGTCGCGCTCAACCTGATGCTGCCACTTGACCTTACGAGTATTGCTCAGGTGGTCGGGAGCCTCTGGATTGCTCCGGACGTCTCCAGCTATGGTCCCAATGTGATAAGTGCGACGGGGAGAGTCGTAGGTGAGGACACTATCGCCTACCTTCATCTCACGAAAAAATTTGAAAAGTTGACGCCCTGCGTTGACAATTTCCTGCCCTCGAAGGTCGGGGTACGTTTTTCGCACAACTTCGTAGAAATCAACGGGTGAATTCGCCCCTTTGACGTTGGGGGCGACCTCACTCCAGCCAATACCAACGACGCCCTTTTCGAGCAGTTCCTGGGCACGCTGTCCGCCAGGATTTCGCACCATCCACATCATGGCGCTAAATCTAACACAGATGGGTGAGTTGATGACAAGGTCCGCTTATGGTGCTGACCCGTCGTTGCTGCAAGGCCAGCTTAGTGGCCAAAACGGCGGCAGGCCGAAATTCAAACTGACCCATGGCTGCCCAGGCACGCGTCCTGCGGCTTTCCGCCTCTCCTCCACTGAGCAAAACACCAAAAAACGGCCGCCCTTGTGCTACAGTTCCGCGCCAGCTTCCCGCTCCAAATCGCAGCACATCGTTCTGGGGGATTGATGACGAGACGCATTCGCAAGGCTGTTTTTCCCGTCGCGGGTCTGGGAACAAGATTTCTTCCGGCCGCCAAATCGATTCCAAAAGAGATGTTGACCGTCGTCGATCGCCCGGTTCTTCAGCATGTCGTGGAGGAAGCGCGCGAGGCCGGTATCGAGCATTTCATCTTTGTCACCGGGCGCAACAAGGCGGTCATCGAGGACCATTTCGACACCGCCTATGAGCTTGAGGAGACGTTGCAAAAGCGCGGCAAGCTGAAGGAATTGCAGGCCTTGGCGGCAGAGCTTCCGGCCCCTGGTGCGACGAGTTTCACCCGCCAGCAGGTTTCGCTTGGCCTCGGCCACGCGGTCTGGTGCGCCCGCGAGATCGTCGGCGATGAGCCGTTCGCGGTGCTGCTGCCCGATATGGTGACCATGGCGGCGGTGGGCAAAGGCCGCTGCCTTGCCCAATGCGTCGCGGCCTATGAAAAGCATGGCGGCAATATAATCGCCGTCGAGGAAGTGCCGAGCGGCGAAACCCATCGATATGGAGTCGTCTCTATCGGCAAAGATTTTGGCCAAACGTTCGAGATCACCGGAATGGTCGAAAAGCCATCTCCGGGAACCGCGCCCTCAAACCTCATAATCTCCGGCCGCTACGTGCTCGGTCCGGAAATTTTCCCGATTCTCGAAAAGGGCGAGAAGGGCGCAGGGGGCGAAATTCAGCTCACCGACGGCATGAAGGCGCTCGCCAGGAGCCAGCCGTTTCATGGCGTGCGCTTCGACGGCAAGACCTACGATTGCGGGGGAAAGCTTGGCTTTCTCGCCGCCAATCTGGCCTTCGGCCTCGCCGATCCCGAGCTAGCGCCGTCGCTCAAAACGGAATTGAGGAAGATTCTAGGGACCGTCTAATTTGGCCGAGGCGGAGGGTAGAGCACCGCTAGCATGGGCCGTGGCGATGGCTTGTACCGGAGTGATCTTGATCATGAATGCCCTCCGAGCTTAAGCAATCGCGAAGGGTAACGTTGCCGGGGCAGCATACACGGCAGCGCAGCGGTGCACGAGGGCGCAAACAAAAAGCGCCCGAATTGAACATTCGGGTCAACGACCGCGGCAAAGCCCCATTCCAAGGTCCAACGCAAAGGCAGCCACCCCGGCGGAAGGAAGCGCGCGGCATTCCTCGCGCCATTGCTTCATGCGCCCGAACCGGTTAGTTTCGCCAAGGCGGAGGTGCGCTCATGAATTTGCTCGTAAGACCTGCCTTTAACGTGTTTGACCCGTCCCGCGCGGCCAGGATATTGCTTCGCCTGCGCGCTTTTGCCGTACTCGCCCTCCTGGGGCTTAGCGTGTCAGGGTGCGGCTACAACACGATCCCCACCCTCGAGGAGCAGGCCAAGGCGAAATGGGGCGACGTGCAGAACCAATATCAACGGCGGGCAGACCTCATTCCCAATCTGGTCGCCACCGTGCAAGGTTATGCCAAGCAGGAAAAGGATGTGCTGACTGCCGTCGTCGAGGCGCGGGCCAAGGCGACTTCGGTCAAGATCGACGCATCGCAATTAACCGATCCCGACAAGGTCAGGCAATTCCAGGAGGCCCAGACGCAATTGTCCGGCGCGCTCGGCCGTCTCCTGGCGGTCAGCGAAAATTATCCCGACTTGAAGTCGAATCAGAACTTTCTTGCGTTGCAGTCGCAGCTCGAAGGCACCGAGAACCGCATCTCCGTCGCGCGGCGCGATTACATCGAGGCTGTCCGGGCCTATAACACCAGCTTGAAGACGCTGCCAAGCCTCCTTTGGGCGGCAACCGCTTTTCGCGGCAACAAGCCGATGGCCGAGTTCGCCGCCAATGAGTCGGCGCAGACGCCGCCGCAAGTGAAATTTTGACGGCGGAATTTGGCTCCACGCGTCCGGCGGGGATGATGCCGTTGGCTAGAGTTTGGCGCCGCGACAGCCTCTTTTTAGGCCGTGCGGAAAAATCCGCCGTCGCTGCGCTTTGCCTCACGGCTGCACTGCTCGCGGCCATTGCCTTCGTCAATTTGGCGCTGGCGTTCGCATTTCCGCCGCTGACCGGGCGCGTCGTCGATTCCGCCAACATCATTCCGCCCGCCGTGGCCGGCAGGATCACTCCAAAGCTTGCCTCGCTCGAAGCAAAATCAGGCATTCAGCTCGTCGTGGCGACTGTCAAGTCGCTCGAAGGCGGCGACATCGAGCCTTACGCCAACACGCTATTCCGCACCTGGAAGCTCGGCGAGAAGCAAAACAACAATGGTGTGCTACTTCTTGTCGCGCCAAACGAGCACAAGGCGCGAATCGAGGTTGGCTATGGCCTCGAAGGCACCCTGACCGATGCGCTGTCGAAAATCATCATCACCAATGCGATGGCGCCACGCTTCAAGGCGGGCGATTTCGGCGGCGGCATCGAGCGCGGCGTCGACGACATCATCACTGTCTTGACGACGGATTCGTCCGAGTGGGAAAAGCGCCCGCAGCTGCGCGTCGTCGGCCAGGATACGACGCTCGATAACCTCGGTCCCTGGATTGCCCTTGGCCTTTTCGTGTTCATCTTCTTCATGCTGACGCCGCCCCGCCAGCGCGGCAATCTGCTTTCCTTCCTGCTCGGCACGCTGATGAGTTCCGGCCGGGGCGGCGGATATCGCGGCGGCTGGGGCGGCGGTTCCGGCGGTGGATGGTCCGGCGGCGGCTTTTCCGGCGGCGGCGGCTCGTCGGGCGGCGGCGGCGCATCAGGGAGCTGGTGATGGCGCATCTATCAGTGGAAGAGCAGCGCCGCGTGAGCGCCGCGATCAAGGCGGCAGAAGCAACAACCGCCGGCGAAATTGTTTGCGTGCTCGCGCGGGCTTCCTCCGATTACAAAAGTTATGCGACCGCCTGGTCGGCGCTTCTCGCCCTAATCGCGCCCTGGTTTCTGATCGCCTTGACGAATCTTTCCGTGCACGAAATTTTTTTGGCGCAGATCGTACTTTTCGTGGCGTTGTTTTTGATTCTCTCCGAGTCTCCGCTCGCCCGTTTCCTGGTCCCCCGCCGGGTTCGCCGCGCGGAGGCTCATCGCGCCGCAATGGAGCAATTCATGATCCGCGGCATGGCCCGCAAGCAAAATCGCGCCGGTGTTTTGATTTTTGTCTCGCTTAATGAGCATTACGCGCGGATCATCGCCGATGACGGGATCGCCTCCAAGGTTCATCAAACCGTGTGGCAGGACGCGGTGGATGCGTTGCTCGATCACTTTCGGGGCGGCAGGATCGCGGAAGGTTTTGTCATCGCGGTCGAGAAATGCGGCAAGGTTTTGGCCGAGCATTTTCCGGCCGGAACCGACGATAAGGGCCAGCTGCCCGACCGGATTTATGTGATTTGAAGATTTGCGTTACCTCGCCGGATTGTCTTCGCTCTGTGGGGCCCTAAATGGTAATTGTTAGCGCGAAGCGAGAAGAAGCCCGTGCTTCGGATCGAACGCCCGAGTCCTCGATCGGATGACGACCGGTCTAACCGGACTTCCTGATGTGGTTGCGCACGCCAAGTCGCTTTTCTCCAACGCTGTTGCCAGCGGGTCCATAAGCCGCTACCCCATCGGTTTCGGGTCTTGGAAAACCAAGGGACAGTGGTTGCGAGGTGGAATGTTGACGAGTCCTGACTTATCCACGACTCCCTTGAAAGGAAAACTTGCACCATGAAAATGCTGCTCACCGTCGAGATCCCCCATGAGCCCTTCAATACGCTTGTGCGGAACGGAACCGCAGGCCAGATTCTTCAGCGGATCCTCGAGGCCATCAAACCCGAAGCGGCCTACTTCACGGAACAAGACGGAACGAGATGTGGCATCTTCCTCATTAACGTTCAAAACGCTTCCGATATCCCGTCCTTCGCGGAGCCCTTCTTCTTGAATTTCGAGGCGGACTGCAAGTTCCGCACCGTGATGAGCCCCGAAGACCTTCAAAAAGCCGGACTAGATGAGTTAGGGAAAAAGTGGGCGTGAAAGCGGCCTATCAAATCGCTCAGCCGGGACGCTGACCGCAAGGCCGCCGCCGCCTTAATCATTGTTCGCCTGAGCAAGGACAGCCGGATGTCTTAGATTCGCGCCGTCGTACAAAATCAATGGCGCTTTCTGCTATTAGCGCGGAGGCCTTTGAAACGGGACCAGGCGCGGTGTCGAGCGGCACGCGGCACCCCGAAGGGACGCAACCGAAATGGGCAAGCCATGAACGCCAAGACTGTGAAATATGCGATGGCACTCGGCGCGGGCGGTGCGCTCGTTGCCGGCGCGGCCGGCACGGCTAGCCCGACGTGGGCTATGCCGGTTTTGTCGAATGCGGCCGCGGTGAGCAGAGCGGCGCCGAGCCAGGTAACCGACGTCCACTATTACCGCCGCGGCAATTACGGTCGTGGCTACGGTCGTTGTTGTTGCTGTCGCGGCCATTACGGTGGTGGGTATTACGGTTGGGGCTATGGTTACCCCTATTGGGGCTACATATACCCCAATTTTTACATCGATAATTATCCCTATTATTATCCTTATTATTATCCTTATTATCCCTATGGCTACGGCTGGGGTTGGTGGTAAAGGCGCCACCATTGTAGCGGCAGAAGCGTTCCTCGTCGTGAGGAGCAGGCGAAGGCTGCGTCTCGAAGGATGAGCCGCGCGGCGGAACTTCGCGTCACTGTTTTGCTGCGGGCGGCGGGGCGCGGTCGCGGCTTTCCAAGAATTGCATGCGGTGCGTGGTCGTTCCCGTCGCGAGATAGAGCACAAACGTAAGAAAGCTGAACCATAGGGTCTGCTCGCCGCTATCGGCCTGGGAAGTCGTTTCCCTTTGTATATCGTAGCATCGCTGCCGCCTCGCGCCCCCGAGAACCTATACCGAAGGCCGTCATTGCGAGCGTAGCGGGGCAATCCAGTCCCCTTCCGGCGCTTCCGGATTGCTTCATCGCTTCATCTCGCCTTCGCGGCTACGTCGAACCGGCTTTCGCCGGACGCTCCGCTTTCGGCGTCGACGCCGCTCTCGGCTCGCTCCTCGCAATGACGCTCCCACCATGAGTCGTCATCCGCGAGACTTGGTATAAAGCCTAATCAGTTGCGGCAAACTGGCCAATGCCCGATGCGGCCCGGTCTTCCTTCTTGAACCAGGATGTCGCGGCTGATTGCGCCAATGCTGGTGACACCGGTGAGGGCCATGGCCACCCGCATTTCCGCCTCTATAAGTTGCAGCACGTGCACGACGCCTGCCTCGCCACCGCCCGCCAGTGCATAGGCCCACACGCGGCCGAGCAGAACGGCTTTGGCGCCCAAAGCCAGCATACGCACAACATCTAGCCCCGAACGCACGCCGCCGTCCGCGAGCACGGCCAGTTTAGCGCCGACAGCCTCGACGATTGACGGTAAGGCACGCGCGCTAGAGGGAACGCCGTCCAGCTGGCGGCCGCCATGGTTGGAGACAACAATGCCGTCCGCGCCAATGTCGGCGGCGAACTTCGCGTCTTCCACGTCCAAAATGCCCTTGACGACGAGCGGTCTTGTCCATTCCGTACGCAGGAATTCCAAATCCCGCCAGCTAACCGCCGGATCGAAGGTGTTGCGCATCCAGGCGAAATAGTCTTCGAGCCCGGTGTTGTTCCCGAGCACGGGCGCGACATTGCCAATCTGGTGCGGAGTTCCGCATACCCCTACGTCCCAAGCCCAGCGAGGCCTCGCAAGCGCCTGGCAGAAACGCCGGACCTTGCCCGAAATCCCCGCCGCGCCGGCAAGACCCGAGCGATAGTCGCGATATCGCGTCCCCGGCACCGGCATGTCGACGGAAAAGACAAGCGTCGAACAGCCGGCCTCGCGCGCTTGCGCGAGCAAGTCGCGCATGAAGCCGCGGTCGCGGATCATGTAGAGCTGAAACCAGATTGGCCGGGTTACGGCTTTCGTGACTTCAACGATCGGACATAGAGAGAACATCGACAAGCAAAAAGGAATGCCCGCCGCCTCCGCGGCGCGCGCTGCTTGGCATTCGCCGCGGCGGGCGTTCATGCCGGCCAATCCGACTGGCGCGAGCGCGAGCGGCATCGCAAGCCGCTGGCCGAACAGCCCGGTCGAAACATCAACGCTCGATACGTCGCGCAGAACGCGCTGGCGCAGCGGCACGGCTTCGAGATCGGCGACATTCCGCTTGAGTGTCACCTCGGCGTAAGAGCCGCCTTCAATATATTCGAACATGAATTTTGGCAGACGCCGCCGAGCGAGCTCGCGATAGTCGAGCGCGGATGCCGCTTTCACGCCACCGCCTCCGCGCGATTGGCCTCGTCGAGCCAGCGGTCGCGGTAGCTGGCGGGATCCTGATCGAGCGGCGTGACCTCCAGCAAGGCAGAAGGCGGCGCCAAATCCGGATTGATCAAACGCAGCGCGCCGTAGGAGGCGTCGTTGTGCGCATCGCCGATATACACTTTCGCGTCGTGGCGCAGGCTCGCCAAAGCTCGCACAAAAACCTCCGCTTCCGCAAACCGTCCCTCGATCAGAATCCGCTCCGTCGCGCCGATGAGGTTCAGGGAAACTTCGGCCACGAGCGCGGCATAAAGGCAAACTGCCGCGTGCCGCTCGTAAGGGTCGCGGAGTTTGCCAATCCAGCGCCCGCGACCATGCGGAAAAGGGCCGCAGCCGGGCGTCATAGTGGGCTGGATACTAGCACCGCTCCGCAGCACCGCGGGCATGGCCGCGAGCAGTTCAGACGGATGTTGCGCGATATCGCTGCGCCGCGCGTCGTTTCCACTCAGCATCTCGATTTCGCGGCCGCCCATGAACCGGGCCGACGGGACGGGTTGTCCGAAAGCGTCGACATTGACGAAGCAATCACGTCCCTCCGGCAACGCGGTAATATCTATAGGCGCGCCGGCCGCGGGCGTGCGCATCGCGACAAACCACGTACCTGTCGACAGCACGGTCGCCTCGTTGCCGGCAATCTCGGGAAATCCCCGGGCCGCAAGCAGGGCGGCGTTTGAATCATGCAGGCCGCAGTAGACGCGCACGCCGGAAGAAAGGCCGGTGCGCGCTGCCCACACCGGGGAAATGGTGCCGAGCACCGCGTCCGCGCGCCTGAAGGGGGCGAAATGACTGGCCCAGCCGCGCGCCACGGAGAGGGCCGACGGAGTTCCTTCGATCGGCCGCCAAAGATCGGAATGGCAGCCAAGGCTGGTCACCTCCGACGCGGCCACTCCCGAGAGTAGCCACGCCCAATATTGCGGCCATGGAAGGATCGTCGCGTCGGTCTTGAGGAGATTGGGGTGCAACTGTTCGAGCCGATGCAACTGAATCCCGAGATTGAGACCACCCGGAAGCGGCGGCGATCCCGTCGTCGCAAAACGATCGCGCCCGAGGTCGTAGCGGCGCCGTTCTATCGCAGGAACAGGTTCCTCATAGTCCATGGGCGCACAGACGATGGCGCCATCGCGCACGATCGCGGCGGCCGACCCATGAGCGATGGGGATAATATGCTCGACCGCGGCCATCCGGGCGAAGTCGCAAAGCACGCGCGCCATCCATTCTTCGATGCCCTGCGCGTCGAGAGCGCGGCAGCCTCCAGCGCTTACTCTGGCGTTGGGACGAGTCCGTCTCTGGATCAGCTTTCCGCCGGCTGTCCACAGGCTCAGCTTCGCCAGGGTTTTCCCCACATCGAGGACGATTGTCCCCATTTCGATGGCTCCTCCCAGGCCGCGGTTTGG
The DNA here is from genome assembly GCA_050728755.1 of Methylocella sp. Lineage (GTDB taxonomy): Bacteria > Pseudomonadota > Alphaproteobacteria > Rhizobiales > Beijerinckiaceae > Methylocapsa. The sequence continues at coordinate 11,339 of JBOHJU010000005.1, read as the reverse complement.
TTGATTATTATCGATTTTGATTGATTCTGACTAGTCCTGTTGCTAGGAAATCCGCCATATTCCTTGATCCGTGAGAAAACCGACATGAGAGACGTTCTTGACACTTTGGGGGCGCGTGCTCCGTCCGCCTTGCTGTTTCAAATCCCAGCGGATCGCTGGTCGGACGCCGATGCCGCGGCTTTGACTCCCCCGGAGCTGCTGCTCTACCGCTCCAATCTGCTCGGCTCGGATCTCACGGTGACCAATTTTGGGGGCGGCAATACGTCCGCCAAGCTCAGCGCAACCGATCCACTCAGCGGCGAGGCGGTCGAGGTGCTCTGGGTCAAAGGCTCGGGCGGTGATCTTGGCTCGATGAAGCTCGACGGCTTCTCCACGCTCTGCCTCGACAAGCTTCTCGGCCTGGAAAAGCTCTATCGCGGCCTCGCCCATGAAGATGAGATGGTGGGCTATCTCCCCCATTGCACCTTCAACCTCAATCCGCGCGCCGCCTCGATTGACACGCCGCTGCATGGCTATCTGCCGTTCGCGCACGTCGATCATGTCCATCCGGACGCGGTCATAGCACTGGCCGCGTCTTCGGGAGGAACGGCCGCTACCCGCGAAATCTGGAATGGCGAAGTCGGCTGGCTTGCCTGGAAGCGTCCGGGCTTCGATCTCGGCCTGCGCCTGCGCGATTATGTTGCGGCCAATCCCCGCCTCAAGGGGGCGATATTGGCTGGCCACGGCATCATCTGCTGGGGCGATACCTCCAAGGCCTGCTATCAAAACACCATTCAATTGATCGCTCGGGCCGCGGAGTATCTTAACGCGAAGCTTAAGAAGCGGCCGGCGTTCGGCGGACAAATGATTGCCGCGTTGCCGGCAAACGAGCGCCTAGAGGCTGCCTCGCGGCTGATGCCCAAGCTGCGCGGGTTGATGGCCGGGAACAGACCTAAGATCGGCCACTTCTCCGACGACGCGGAGGCTCTGGAATTCGTCGGCTCCGTCGACTTTACGCGGCTAGCCGCCATCGGCACGTCGTGCCCTGATCACTTCCTGCGCACGAAGATCGTCCCGTTGAGGCTCGACCCAGCAAAAATTCGCGAGGACGCCTATCTCGAAGGCGCGATTGCGAACTATCGCGAGTGTTATGCCGCCTATTATCAGCGCTGTGCTCGCCCGGACAATCCCAAGATGCGCGACTCCAATCCGGTGGTCGTCTTGGTCCCCGGGATCGGCCGCATGACGTTCGCCGCCGATAAGGCCACGGCACGGCTCGCGAGCGAATTCTATAGCAATGCGATCAACGTGATGCGTGGCGCGGAATCCATCGGCAACTATACCGGGCTCGCCGAACAGGAAGCCTTCAACATCGAATATTGGGCGCTGGAGGAAGCCAAGCTTCAACGCATGCCCAAGCCCAGGCCGTTGGCCGGAAAAATCGCGCTCGTCACCGGCGGGGCAGGCGGTATCGGCGCCGCCACCGCCGAGCGGCTGCTTGCCGATGGCGCGTGCGTGACGCTGGTCGACCGCGACGGTGCGACAGCCGCGCAGGTCCGCAATGACTTGGCCGGCCGGTTCGGCAAAGATGTTGTCCGCCACTCGGTCTGCGACGTCACGGATGAAAATCAGGTGCAAGCCGCGTTCGATGTCTGTGCAAGAGAATTCGGCGGCCTGGATATTCTCGTCGCCAATGCCGGCATCGCGTCGGCCGCGCCGATCGAGGAAACCACGGTCGCGCTCTGGCACAAGAATTATGATGTGCTCGCCGAGGGCTATTTCTTGACCGCGCGCGCGGCGTTCCCGCTGATGAAGGCAAACAAAGGCGGATCGATCGTCTTTATCGGATCGAAGAACGGCGTCGCCGCGGCCACCAACGCAAGCGCTTATGCGTCGGCCAAGGCAGCGGCGCTGCATCTCGCCCGCTGTCTCGCGCTCGAAGGGGCGCCGGCGGGCATTCGCGTCAACGTTGTCAATCCCGATGCAGTTATCAAGGGATCCAAGATTTGGAACGGCGCGTGGCGTCAGGAGCGCGCCGGTGCCTACGGCATCGACGCCGGCGAGGCGCTAGAGGCATATTACCGCGATCGATCGATGCTAAAGCAGACAGTCTTGCCGCCGGATGTCGCCGAGGCCGTCTATTTCTTCGCCTCTGATTTCTCCTCGAAGTCGACCGGCAACATGATCAACGTCGACGCGGGCAACGCTCAGGCCTTTGTCCGCTGACCCGGCAGACTGGGGAATTCCATCATGATCGAGCTTCCGGTGGCCGAGGATCGGATCGACAGCCTCAACGCGGGCGAAATCGAAGCGCTCCAAGACGACTACGAAAGCCTTGACCGTCAACTGGCGCGGCGCGGATGCGACATTGCCTCCATCAAAGCCGAGCTGGCTAACTTCTCCGTCGCGGTTCCGAGCTGGGGCGTGGGACGCGGCGGCACGCGCTTCGGCAAATTCCCGATTCCTGGCGAACCAACCAACATCCATGAGAAGCTCGAAGATTGCGCTGTAGTGCAACAGCTCTCGCGGATAACGCCGCGGGTTTCGCCTCATTTTCCGTGGGACAAGGTGAAGGATTATAAGGCGCTGCGCGAGCAAGCGGTGGCGTTCGGTCTAAGTTTCGATGCGGTGAATTCGAATACGTTTCAGGACCAGCCCGGCCAAAAGGTCAGCTACCGCAATGGCAGCCTCTCTTCGGCCGATCCGGGAGCGCGGCGCCAAGCCGTCGAGCACAACATCGAATGCATTGAGATCGGTAAGCAGCTTGGCTCCAAGGCGCTGACGGTCTGGATCGGCGACGGCACCAACTATCCGGGTCAGCAGGATCTTTCCGGCTCGCTCGACCGCTATTTGGAAACAGCGGCAGATATCTACGCGGCATTGCCGGATGATTGGCGGATGCTGATCGAGCACAAATTGTATGAGCCCGCATTCTATTCAAGCGTCATCTCCGATTGGGGCACGTCGATCCTGGCCGCTCGGGAACTCGGGAGCAAGGCGAAGTGCCTCATCGACCTAGGTCACCATGCGCCCAACACCAATATTGAGCAGATCGTGGCGCGGCTGCATCGCTTCGGTAAGCTCGGCGGCTTCCACTTCAACGACAGCAAGTACGGCGACGACGATCTCGACACGGGGTCGATCAATCCGCATCAGCTGTTCCTCATCTTCAATGAATTGGTCGAGGCGAGGCTCAATCCGCGGGCCGGTTTCGATCCGGCCTATTTGATCGACCAATCCCACAATGTGACCGATCCGATCGAAAGCCTGATCGCCTCGGCCGAGGCGATCGCTTCGGCCTATGCCAAGGCCTTGATCGTCGATCGCGAGGCGCTGCTTGAAGCACAGATCGACAACGACGCGATGATGGCGTTTCAAGCGCTGCGGCGCGCCTACCGCACGGATGTTTCGCCGATCATCGCGATGGCGCGTTTGGAGGCTGGCGGGGCAATCGCTGCAATCGCTGCGTATCGCGCCACCGGCTGGCGGGAGCGCAAGGCCCAGGAACGCCAGGCCGTGAGCTTCGGCGCGGGGATCGTCTGATCCGGCATTTCACGCTCGTTCTTCCGTTGCATCCCGCTCAGAATGCCGGAAGGCGGGCGAAAACGAACCGTGGGATCGATGCTCATGCACGCCAACGAGCGCGAGAGCGTGATATTGAAGAGATTGCGGATGACGGGTTTTCTATCCTTCCGTGATCTCGATCACCTTCTGTCGGCAAGTCCGGCGACGCTGCGCCGCGATCTCGACCGGCTTGCGGAGCAAGGCAAGCTCAAGCGCGTGCGCGGCGGCGCGCAGCTTGTGGAGGTTGAGCGTGCTCGCTTAAGCGGCATTCCGTTTCATCAAAACGTGGACCGCAATCATCCCCAAAAACAAGCGATCGGGCGGGCAGCAGCGGCGCTTTGCCGGCCGGGCGAGGCGATCATTATCGACGGCGGGTCGACAACGTTGGAGATGTGCGCGCACATCGAGTCGCTCGGGCTTCACGTGCTCACCGGTTCGCTTCACATCGTAAACGCGCTCCAGCTTCAGCCGGGGACGCGTATATCGGTTCCCGCCGGCGCGGTTTTCCGTGAACAGAACATCATTCTCTCCCCTTATGACGACGATGGCATGTCCGGCTTCCATGCCTCAAAGCTGTTCTTGGGTACGGCCGGCGTCGGCCCACGCGGCCCTATGCTGGCCGACGCTTTGCTGATCCAGGCCGGGCGGCGGTTGCTCGAACGCGCCGACGAAGTCGTGCTGTTGGCCGATTCGAGCAAGTTCGGGCAGACCGGAGGCCACGTGCTGTGCGACTTGTCTGCGATCGACGTGATTGTTTCCGACGCGGGGCTAGCACGGGAGCACCGTGATATGATTGCGGCTGCTGACGTTCGCTTGATCGTCGCTTGATGCGCTCGCCGGGTGCAGTCCATCGCTACCGGCTGGGTCGATTTGAAGGCGGGGCTGAGTCACCGGCCGGGGGCGCCGGACATCGACACGAATAAGCGCCGCCTGCCGGTTCAGGTTTCCCCACAGCTAGCGGCACATTTTTCCCGCTTGGGCGAAAACGGGGGCTCTAAAGACGCTCCAAGATGGATCGCTAAGCCTTTGATTACATTGGTGCCGCAAGAGGGATTCGAACCCCCGGCCCCCTCATTACGAATGAGGTGCTCTACCAGCTGAGCTATTGCGGCTGAAATTGTCTGAAAGCAAACGCCAAAGTTTTGCAACCCACCTCTTAGGCAAAGTGGCGAACCTTATCAATCGGCAGCCTTGCCGCTTTGGGCCACGGCTCGGAAAAGCCGGCCAAGCCATCGGGGTTTCGGCATCTCATCGGTTTCCGCATCGTTAGCCCCTTGCTCATTGTCATTCTCGGGGGAGGCCGCGGCGGCAGCACCTTCTCGCGTCGTCGCTGGACCGGCATGGATGGAGAGTGCCGGCTCGGGCCCGGCCTGGTTCTCCGGCGCACTACCTATTGTTTGCCTCGTTTCAAATTGCGTCGTTTCTATCAGGAGGGGTGGCTCGGCTGGCGCCGCAATCGGCCTAAAAAACGCTTCTTCCAGCGCGCCGCCGACGCTCGGATGCTCATCCGGCCTCCGCCAGACGAACGCGTCGAGCTTTCCCGTCTCCGGCGAGGCCGGCAACCATTGCTCCGATATGACGCCGCCGGCGATCCAGCATGCGTCGCGCGGCGCCCGCGACGCCCGTGCCAGCCATTCGCGTGCATATCCCGATTCGCCATGCTCGGCTTCCTCGATTTCTGCCATGATCAGACACATGCGGGAGGTCGGCCGTTGATCGCCTTCGACCATCGGCAACATGGCTTCGCGCGCAGTCTGATAATCGCAAGCGGTCACCGCGGCGCTGGCCAGGGTCATCCGGCTTTCGGGATTGTGTGGCAAAAGCTTGGCGAGGGCGCGCGCCCTCGCTAGACGATCGGCATTGGAATCGGCGAAACCCAGATCGAGGTAGACCTTCGCGAGTTCCGGATGCGGCGCCAGCGGCCATGCTGTCTCAATTATTTTTGCCGCCTTGCGTGCGCCGCCTTCGCGAAGCAGGAGCCGAGCAGCGAGCGCGACTGCTGGCACGAGGTCCGGCGCCCGTTTGATCGCGGAGCGAGCGAGACGCAGCGCCTCCTCAGGCGCTGTCTGTTCCTTGCCGAGCGCGAGTGCGGTTGCGAGCACCGCGCGGTGCCTATCCCGAGTCGTCCTGTCGATTAAATTTCCGCAGTTTTCGAGCACCGACAAGGCACTTTGCCAGTCCTTCTTGGCGACGTGCCCTTCAAGAACCGCAGTTGCCGTCCAGGGCAAGGCGGCGATATTATGCGCAGTACTCGCGAAGTGGTGCGCCAATTCGAGATCGCCACGCCGATGGGCCTGCGCGTGCAAGCCGCGTAAGCCAAGGAGCCGTGTGTGGTCGCGCCGGATCATTTGATTAAACGCCGCTTCTACGGCACGGTGATCGCTGGTAAGCTGCGCTGCCTCCGCCGTCAAGAGCAAGGTCAATGGCTCGTCCGGCAGAAGTTTCTGCAATTCGGCGGCCGCCTTGCTGGCGAGCCGCGCATCGCCCGTGCCTACGGCAATGATGCCCTGCGAGAGAGCGGCAAAGCTTTTATCGCGACGGCGGGCCCGGCTGGCGGCGGACATGGAGGATGGGAATCGAAGCCCGGAACTCAAAATATTCCACGCTGCGACAAGCGCGGCGAACACCGCGAGCACGATCCCGAGCCCGACCAAAATCGATGTTTCGATCCGGTAGCCTTGCCAGTTCAGCGTAACTTCGCCTGGCCTGTCGATGAGCCAATCTAAGCCAAAAACCAGGGCGATGAGAACTACGAGGAAAAAGAGAACCCGAACCATGTGTTTCTCGGCGAGGACTTCGTTGTTAGGTTTAAGCGGATGGAAATCACGGCTTTGGCTTGCCAAGGACCGCCACGGCATCGGCCTCGATCGACCTTGCTGCCTTCAAGGCGTCGAGCCGCGCCTTCACGGCTTCACCCCAGCCTTCCGAATTGGCGGTGGTGGCGGCGGGTAATTCATTCCACGCTTTCAACGCGGCTTCGAGATCGTGTTCCGCAAGCGCGTCCTCGATCCGACCGATGTAGCCTTCAACGCCGGCAGCTCCGGCATCGCCGACGCGGTGAATCCGCAAGAGACCTTTGGCATTGCGGGTTACGCGGCCGAGGAAGCCTTCATCCGCGCTGGCCTGTTTGTCGGACTCGCTCGCGATTATACCTGGAACGAGCGTGGTAAACCGCGCGGTTAATTGCCCTTCGCTCGAAATGGTTGATTCGGAGGCCGCGCGCAGAGGCGCGAGAGACGCCTGGGGGACGCCGAGTTTTTCGAGCGCCGCGAGTTCGCTCGAAAATTGTCCACCGCTGTCCAGCTTTCGCAACAAGCTTTCGGCGACAACTGCGATGGCTTGCGCGCGGGAGCTTTCTCCGGCCGCGGCGTTCGCGCGGTCTTGTTGCGGGCGGAAATCCGCCTTGAGCGCGGCGAGCGCCGATACGAGCGGAGCGAGCTTTTGCTCGAGGGTTCCGATTCGCGCTTCAAGCGGTCCGAGATCGGCAACCGCCGGCGCGGGACCGGACACGGGCTCTTGCGCCGCCGGCCGTGACTCGAAGGCCTTTTGCGCATCTGCCCGCGCTGATTCGAGCGTGCCGAGCTTTTGCTCGAGGGTTCCGATCCGCGCTTCAAGCGGTCCGAGATCGGCAACCGCTGGCGCGGGACCAGATGCGGGCTCTTGTGCCGCCGGCCGTGCCGCGAAGGCCTTTTGCGCATCGGCTTCCGCCGAATTTGCCGCCTCTGCAGCTTTGTTCGCGGCGTTCTCCGCGGCAGCCACGCGGGTTTCGAGTGCGGCCAGAGCCGTGCGCGAGGCCGCGGAGGCGGCATCCTCCTTACCCTCGATCTTACCAACGATCGCATCAATTCGCGCGTTCAACGTGGCAATGCGTCCGGCAGAGGCAAATCCACCGTCGAAATAGCGCAGCCCCAATGTTCCACCGAAGCCCAGAACAGCGCCAGCGACAGCGGTCGCGGCAAGCGCCGGAAGGAGCGAGCGCAGCTTGGTTTGTTCGGCGGCGAAACTCGGTGGCGGCGCAACCATCCCGGGCGCTGAGTCCATGGGCTCGGGAGCTTGTGTCTCGGGGGAGAGTGCTTCTGGCGCGTGGGGTTCCATGGAAAACTGTCCGTCAAGCGATTGTGGCTCGGGCGCCGCGGTTTCAGAAGGCTGCGCCGCAGGAAACTGCGTTGCGGCCGTTTCCAGTCCGGCTGGCGATTGGGATTGGCTGCCAGCCACCGGCGTTTCCCGGCGAAGCGAACGTAGCACGGCGAAGCGCCCGGCTATTTTCTTGGCAAGTTCTTCCTCGTCTTTGGCCATCGCGCGCCCTCGATTTCGCGCCTTTGTAAAGGAACGCATAGTCTTGCGCAACGGGGCCCGCGCGGGCCGTCCGCGACGGATCATCGCGAAGACGAAGCCCCTTAACGCCGTCCTCCCCGATTGGGCCAAATCGGCGTAGGGCGCCGCAGCTCGACCGGTTGGGTCGAATAAGCCATCGGCTAACTTGCACCGGGCGCGCTGCGGCTACTCCCTATCGTCGACAGCAGCGCGCGACGTTTGTTCAGCGGCGCGGCGGCACCAATCCCGTGTGACAATTTTAACACGGAAGCCTGCTTACGAGCGCTATTGACCGGGACCGGGATGATTCCGGTTGAGCCCCCGTCCGCCCCTAGTTATATAGTGTTTTTACTAAACGAAGGGCGGCAGCGAGACGCCGGGCTCATCCCCGAAGGCAAGTTTACGGAAATGATGCGTAAAAACATAGCCCCCGCGAAGGGCGCCGCGAATCTACCAAGTCTTTATATAATCGCTTCACTGGCCGCAAGCGTTCCAGGCGGCCCTTGTGCGGCGGACGAGGCCTTGCCGCAAGCCGAACCGGCCGCCGTCCCGGATAACCCAATCGCCGATTATTTCGCCACCTGGTACGATCGCGTCGACGCGGCCCAGGCGAGCCAGCCGCATTGGATGACCCCGATCACGACCGTCACCCCGCGGCTCGAGGAAGAGTATAGATATGACCAGTTTCAACAATTCCTGCAAAATGGGGCGGAAGTGAACAATTTTTTCGGCGGCAAGGGGTTTGAGCTCATTCCCACCACCACCAATGAAATTCTTATCAATGTCCCGGCCTTCGAACAGCGCTTCAACCATGCGCCCGCAACCGGTTTCGCCGATGGGAACTTCGTCACCATCAAACAGCGGCTGCTCAGCGCCAACGAAGAAAATGGAAACTATATTCTCAGTGTTTTTTTGGGATTTCAGGCGCCAACCGGGATCACCGCCTTTACCGAGAGACCGGCTTGGATCGTCTCTCCCACGCTCGCGGGCGGCATCGGTTTCGGTGATTTCGATATCCAAGGAACGATTTCCTACACGCTCCCGACGGATGAGAGAAATCACATTGGCACGTCGCTTGTCACCAGCACGACCTTACAATACCACTTATTGGACTATTTCTGGCCCGAATTCGCCTTCAACGACACTCAGTGGACCAGCGGCGAGCGCGCCAACAGGAACCAGCTCTTTGTCAGCCCTGGCATTATGTTTGGCCGTTTTCAGCTCTACGGCCGGCTGAAACTTAACTTCGGAATCGCCTATCAACTCGCGGTCGTACCCGATCATGCCATAACGGATCCGCTGACGCCGATGTATAATCACGCCTGGATCCTCAGCATGCGCATGACCTTTTGACTTATACCGAGACTGCGCTGGAAAACTCTAGCGATTTTGATCAGAGCTTTGATCGCACATCGTCTTGTCCCGAAAACCGGGGATCCCGTTTTCGGGAATGATACGCCTGCCCAGCCTCGATCGAAGCGTGCGCCTTGAGTGGACGGCGGCGCTGCAATCGTCCGCAAGAGGGTCTCGACATCCGCGGCACGACCAGGCCAGCGCGGAGACCGCTACGTTTCCATCCGGCCCGGCAAGACAATGGCTGCGGCTTCGCGGATGTCTCGCCGATTGATCGACCAGCCCGGCACAAGCTCACCTTGCGACACTGCGTTGCCTGTGCGGCGGTGCGGCAATGCGTTGTGCGGGCACATTCCGCCCCGCATGCGCACGCGGAGGCCATGGTGGGAAGGTGTCTGTGGAAGCCACACACACTCCGCCCCGCATGCGCGCGCGGAGGCCCGCAAGCAACGCCTCGGAACCGCGAGCCTCGGGCGGACGCGTGATCGGCGCACCAATCCTTGCGCATGAAAATTCGCCTACGGCGTGGAAAGGATCGAAATAAGAATGAATCATCGTTCGGCTTTGCGAGCAAGTTGGCGGCCGCGTCCCATCGTTCAAGTCTCCGGCAAGGTTGCGGCGCGCACCGTTCATTTTGGTCCCGTCTCGTCGCGGGTTCTGAATAAACGTCACGCGCTTGATGCAGGCTCTTGTTGAAAACGTTCCGTGGCGCGAAGCGCGGCTTGCATACGATTCGATCGCTAGTATAGCTTGCCCGATGTTAGCTGCGAGATCTCGTGCGACGGGAAGTTTGACCGGCGCGGCGTTCATGTTTTGAGGTGCGATGCCTCGTCAATTGGAGCAATCCCAGCTACCTTCGAAATGAGCGAAATTCCATCTGGCTCTCAGTTTCAAATTGGCAACATTCTAGGAGGTCTCGATGTCCTGGACCAATGAACGAATCGAGTTGTTGCAAAAGCTCTGGCTCGAAGGATGGAGCGCCGGCCGCATTGCCGGTGAGCTTGCCTGCGGGATTACCCGTAACGCAGTGATCGGCAAGATCTATCGGCTCGGGCTATCGGGTCGTGTCAATGCGCGTTCGGGAAATATGTCCGATTCGCCGCCGCACCAAAAGGCGCCGCGGCGCCCGGCTCACCGGCATGAGCGCAGCCCGCAAATCGCCGGCAATACCGCCCTTGCTTTTCGCCCTTTCGAGATTGAAGCCCCCGCGCCCCGAACGGTGCGGGACGTTGTGGTGCCGATATCCGAACCCGTGACCATTGCGGAATTGCGGGAGTCGATGTGCCGGTGGCCGATCGGCGATCCGGCCCAGTCCGAATTTCGCTTCTGCGGCGCCAAGAAACTGCCGGGCCAAGGACCATATTGCGCCTGCCACGCGCGCATCGCCTATCAAACCCAATATGACCGGCGGCGTGAGCGGCGGCCGCAAAACGGACCTATTGACTTTTGACAAACTGAAAAGCAATGCCCATGCTGCAGGTTTTCGGAGACATGGATGCGGTCATGCGGAAGGCGCGGGATCGTGCGACGCTCGAAGCGAGACGGCGAGGGGCCGCGTTTGCTGCAACGGGGCGTGAAGCCGGCGGAGGTCGCGCGCCGGCTCGAAGTCAGCCGCACGTCGGCCTTTCGCCGGGAGCAGGCGCTCGCGGTGAACGGCCGCCGAGCCCTGCGCAAGGCGCCGCGGACTGGACGGCCGGCGGCTGACCGAGACTGAGACGAAGCGATGGGTCGAAGCGCTCGCAGCCGGCGCCTCGGCGCAAGGGTATGCCACCGATCTGTGGACCTAGAGCGTTATCCACTGTGACTGAATCGTTTGCCGCTGCATGCCATAAGGCGCGAGCTTGCCGCGCGCGATGTTCATGTCGGCTATGGCACGATCTGGCGATTTTTCGCCAAGGAGAAGATCACCTTTAAAAAAAAAACGGAATGATACGCTTTTGGACTTCGACTCGACTCATGATTACGAATCAGTTAATGAGTGATTCGGTGCCTGTCGCCGCTCCCATGCTCACCCCGCAATGCGCTCTTTGCGCACGGGGCGCAACGGGGCGCTCCGGAGCCGCCGGGCTTTGTTCCGGCAACCCGGAGAACGGCAATGGTCATTTGTTCGTGGCCGAAACCGGTGTACG
>JBOHJU010000004.1:0-30640 GCA_050728755.1 Methylocella sp. | reverse complement strand
GCCGAGATCGGCTCGCGTCCTTGAGTTCAAAGTTTAGATACGTTTTTCCGCCGCCATGCGATGAACGAGTTTTTCCTCGCAAGATGCGCGCGGAAAATTTGCCGGTCGCGGTCAAAGCCCGCATGCTGAGACGATCGCTTCGCGATCTCCTCAGCATGCGGGCTTTGGAGCGGTGCATGACTCGACCGCAATAATCACACCCTCGTCCTGAGCGACTGTTTGTCGTGTCAAAGGAGATCTTGTGGTGATTAGGGTGTCGCCCCGCTTTGGCCGCGTCAAGGCGAGCGCGTCCGCGCTCCCGCTTTCGCGGCTTGCGGCCTTGACCCGTCCGGCGCCCGACGGCTTTGGATCACCGTCAGATCGATGCCTTGGCATGAGCATGCTCCCTATTCCAGGTCGTGTTGTTGCGCAGCATGGCATTGAGGATGACGAGGAGCTTGCGCATGCAGGCCACCAAAGCTTGCTTGCCGGTTTTGCCGGCGGCGCGCAGCTTGACGTAATAGGCCTTGATGCCCTGGTTCGACCGGCGAACCAGGGCGCCATGTCGAGCACGGCCCGCACGGCCGCGCGTCCGCCCCTGATGCTGCGTCGGCCACGCAACGCACCGCTATCGCGGTTCATCGGCGCGACGCCGGCCAGCGCGGCAATCTTGCGCCAGTCGAGTGTTCCGAGTTCCGGCAGTTCCGCGATCAAGCTGCGCAGCGTCACCGGGCCTGCGCCCGGCACGCTATTCAACAGATTAGCCTCGGCCTGCCAGGCTGGGCTCTTGCGGATCATCTGATCGATGTCGCGATCCGTGTCGGCGAGTTCGCCTTGCAGCACGGCGAGATGCCGATCGATCGCGCGTGTGATCTTGGCGTGGCGGGCCTGCTTGCGGCGGTTCGTCTCGGCGCCGATCATCTCGATGATCTGGCGGCGCCTTGCGACAAGTTCGCCGAGCGCCTGGGCCTCTTGCGTCGCGACCGGTCGCGGCTCGGGATGGATCGCTTCGGCGAAATGCGCGATGGCCTCGGAATCCAGCCGATCGGTCTTGGGCCAAGCTGCCGGTGGCGCGGGCAAAGTCGCGGATCTGGCGTGGGTTGACCACGGCTAAGGGAAGGCCGGTCGCCGCGATCGCGCTCGCCACGACCGTCGCGTAGCCACAAGTCCGCCTCGATGACGATCAGGCGGACGGCGAGATCGGCGAGACGCGCGGTCAATTGGGCCAAGCCATCGCCATCGCGCGCGACGGCAAATCACTTCATCGAGGGGCGGACATGGACATCGAGACGACCCTTCGCGACATCAATGCCGACGTAGAGGTTTTCCATATCCCATCCTTGCGCATGCGGGCTCGCCAAGCGGCCCCGGCGACTGTCCGGGTTGAGGAAAGGAGCGGACGGCGCGCCGAGCTCAGGAGCGGACAAGGCGATTTGCTGAATGGCTCGAACTGGTTGAAGAAACAGACATATTCTGATTCGAATGAGGCTTCCTGAGTCGGGGAGGCCTTATGCGATGCAATTGAAGACGATTTTGCGGCAGGTTCCGGACCCGCGCGGCAAGCAAGGGCAGGATTACCCTGTTGGGGTCGATTCTTGGCCTGATCGTCGTATCGCTGTTGTGCGGACGACGTGGCATGCAGGCGGCGTTTCTTCTTGGACGCAGTCTGACACGGCGTCAGATGGCGCCACTCGGCTTCCTTCGTGGAACGACGCCTTGTCATACGACACTGACCGAAACTCTGCGCGTCATTGACGCGCGGGCGCTGGCCGATATTTTGGGCGCCCTGTATTTTGCGGAAAACGGAAAGGCGCGTCATATCGCCATCGACGGCAAGACGATGCGGGCGAGCAAGGACAGCGCAGGCAAGGCCGAGCATGTGCTTTCGGCATTTTGCGGCGGCTTGCAGACGGTTCTCGGACACGAAGCCTCGCGCGGCAAGGATCTGGAGATTCCCGATGCGCTGAAGCTCCTGGAGCGGCCCGACTTGAAAGACAAGATCGTCACCGGGGACGCGATCTTCTGTCAAAAATCGATCGCCGCGAAAATCGTCGAACGCGGCGGCGATTATGTCTTGCCGGTCAAGAACAACCAGAAGACCCTGAAAGACAATATCGAAACGGCTTTCAACGCGCCGGTTTTCCCCCCTGTCCCGCTGGGATAGCGGCGTCGAGAAGACGCATGGGCGCGTTGAGGCCGCACGATCGACGTGCTGCCCGCAAAGGCCGCCGGGATCGCGCACGAATGGCCGACCGTCCGCCAAATCTGCCGCATCCGGCGTTGGCGACGGCAAAAGGTGAACGGGATATGGCAAGAGCCGCAAGAGGAGACTGTCTATCTGATCACCAGCCTGACCGCCGCCGTCTCGCCGCAGGCCTTGCTGAGCGTCAACCGCAATCACTGGGGCATCGAGATCATGCACAGGAACAAGGACGTCATCCTCGGCGAGGACAGCTACACGAACCGCAGTGACAACGCGCCCCGCAATATTTTCTCCCTCACAGGCTTCGTGCTCAAAATCCTGAAGTCGGTTTCACCCTCGCCAACCAGAGCCATCGAACACTTTCAGGATAATAAAAACCGCGCTATCCGCCTGTTCTCAGATTTTCACTGAATCGCCCTGAGGAGCGGACTCTTTGACCCGAGGAGCACAAGGGCTACCTACCGTCCGCAGCCGCGGCCCGACTCTTACGAGATTTCGGCGGCACATCACAGATACAAGGAGCCGGCGAAGGCGGCGTCTCGAAGGGCGAGCAAAGATCCTTGCCGCACATTTTGCGCGCCGATCAAAGAGATGGCCGCCCCCTCCGCACCTTCGCGTTCATCGCACGGCAGACCCGAATGAATCACCTTTGGTAAAGCCCTGTGCATCAGCAGGCGGAAAAATCACGGGAACGGGTGAATTATCATACCAGCCTCAGAGATTCCAGCGAGCCGATGGTGTTTTCGACTGACTGCTCAATCAAGCGCTCTTGCAGGCTGACAATATCGACGGCTCGGCGAGAAGAGTGGACCAGCGGAACGAGATACCATTCGGCGGCGCTGTAAAATTCGCTCACGACGGCGTCGAGCGTCGCGGCCTGTGTTTCTTTTGCTCCCTGCAATACTTTTCTGATGCCTTCTTCAATGTCCCGTAGCTTGTTGTGAATTTGTTTTTGCTTGCGCTCCTCTGGATTAGCAACAAGCGACTTATAAATATAGGCGATGGCCATCGGTCCGATAATTGCCGCCGACCAAGGAATGGCGAGGGGCGCCGTCAGGGTTGCAAATCCCGTGGCTACCATCGCGAGCGATCCCGCACCCGCCAAGCCGGTCGCCAAGATCGTAAAACTTGCCGCTTGATCGATGGAAATCATCATCCGCGCCCTCGACAAAGACGGAGGCAGCAGGAGTTCCACAAACTCCTTTTGATCGATGCTTCGAAGCAGGCGAGGCCGCGACGCCGATAATTCATTCTGGAAAAGCATCAATTCCTTCTCGAGTAATTCAACCCGCCGTTCATGCCGCCATTTTAATTTCTCATAGCGTGCTTGCAGCGTTCTCCCGTGTTGATTCTTGGCAAAATGTTTCCAGACGCTCTCATTCGACCAGTCGCTGCCTCGAACTCGATCTTGCAGGCCCAATTCGATTTCATTACCCGCGTTCGCAATGAAATCCTCGATATCTTCCTCAAACTCCCGTTTTTGAAGTTCAATCGACCGCTCCAGAGCGTGAAGGCGCTGCTTTACTTGTTGGACGGTCGACGAGATCGCCTCATACACCTTTGTAACGAGCTCCCGTCGTAAAACTAAGGATTCGCGCTGTTTGAATAGTTCATCGGCGTCGGCTCTGATCTGTTTAACCAAGCCCTGGCACATCTTGCGTGCCTCTTCCACATCTTGCAGCGTTCCCCCGGCTAACTTGTTTGAGATCGCTTCCACCAGTTGGGCGTGGCCGTAGGCATAGGCGACACCCAGAATGTTATCCAACCTTTCGTCCCTCTGCTTGACGAAACCTTTGATAATATTGAGGAAGCTGCGATCCCTCGGGGGCACGAAATTGGCTAGAACGTCCGGATCAACTCGAGTGTTCAAAGCCTTTGCTACCCGTGCATAAAGCTCGTGAGCCTGATCCCCTTGGAGTGCCACAATTGGTGCCGTCGTCTCCAGCGCCGCCTTTCGGACATCATCGGACAGCGATTTAGACGCAGCCTTGAGTTCCTTAAGTGCCCCATCGAGATCGCTCCTGCCGGACGCCAGGGCACGCATGACGATCGCGGCAAGCAAGGCGGGGCCATCCGATGTGGACAAGGACGGGTCATTCATGCTCTCGGAGATTTTGTTAACGGTCTTAACGCAGCATGTATATTCAAGGATGGAGATAGGACCATTGGCCATCGCCAAGGCGGCTAACACGCGGGCAAGCACCGCAACATAGTCGGAGACGTTCTCTTCGGCGTCTTCAACGTTTGGGATCATGAGCTCCTTCATCACAACCTCTTAATAATTATCGAGGGCTTCGGAAACATGTCGTTTGCATTAGTTAGTTATCAAGTGCTTGGGAAACATGTCATTGCATTAGTTTCGTTTAGTTACATTTAGTGGGAACGCTAAATATGGCGAAATTCCGTGCCGTTCCCTTAGGCTTGGTTAACCCCGGACGATTGCATTCCCGCCTGGCCTGGACCTGGCGCCGTCACAGTCGCCTCTGTGCCGCCATCGCCCACGTCGAACCCGCCATGCCCGCCTGGCTGGGCGCACTTGGTTTTGCCGTGAAGGCTGGCCCGGACAGCGCCGCGCCAAAACGTCGCGCCTATGGCGATGTGGCGCAGGCTGACCGTACGTGGCGGCGCTCGCCTGGCTGAATCCGCCCTTCGCAACAGAACCCCCAAAGGCGGCCCGACGGATCAGTTAATAGCACCGGCTGCGGTCCAGGCTCAATTGCCCACAACTGATCAATTTGAGTCGATCTCCGTTTTGCTATCGAAAATTAAACGGTTCGTTTTCAGTTGGTTACAGCTATTTGAGTTTTGACCCTAGGCTTTCCCATTCGTCGCGCGGCCGAGCCCTTGCGAAGCAGGACTTAGAAATCAAGTGCGCGTCAAACGCGCGCGGCGCCTCCGGCGGTTTGCGATTCTTGGGTTCGGAGTTCCGGTGCGCTTTTCTGTAGCTATACGATGAATGGATTTTCAGCGCAAGTCTGAGGCGCGACCGCCGCTAAAGTTAAAGCTTACCGGCGATTCCGACTGAATGGCCGGTCAAACGGCGACAATCGCGGCCATGACAGATTTCGAGTAGGACGGACAATCCCTGCAATCGAGGAGCCTCCTGTGTCGCAAGCAGTTCTCCCTTCTTGCCGTTTTTGCGCCCGCCGACTTCGGTCCGGCGCTCGGCGGCGAACTGCGAAGCCGTGCCCGCGAATGCGCAATCAATCCGTAGGAACGCGCCTCGACGATACGCCGGGATTGGGCAGCGCAGCGAGTTCTGAAAATGGCGGCGGTTAGGTTGGCTACGACTCCGTGCCGGCGATCGAGCACTCAAAGGTAGGCGACCCCGTCCGCACGTGTCTCGTATCCATCCGCGCCATTGTCCAAACGGCGACGCTCGAGGCCGTATCTACCGCACCACCAATCTGCGCGCACATCAAACTTGGACGATGGCGGATTCGTCGCACATGTGCGGAGGCACCTGAGCAGCCGCGATGCGTGCATTTTGCAGCCCACGGGTCACCGCCCGCCTTCGCCCGCGAGGAATAGCCCGCGCCGTCCAGCACTACATAAGGAACAGCCAGGTGACCGCCACGAAGACGGGAAGAAGGATCGCGCCCGACCAGATCATATAGGGGAAGAAACCAGGCATGTTCACGCCGGCGCGCCGGGCGATGGCATAAACCATGAAATTCGGGGCATTGCCGATGTAGGTAGTGGCGCCCATGAACACCGCGCCGAGTGAAATCGCCGTCAATGTCTTGGCGAGCGGGCGCATGAGAGCCGAAGGATCCCCGCCGGCGAGCTGGAAAAACACAAGATATGTCGGCGCATTGTCGAGGAAGGACGAGAGGATGCCCGTCGCCCAGAAATAGACCGCGTTGTCCGGCGTCCCATCGGACTGTGTCAGGAGGCCGATAACTGGAGAGAAAGGGCCGTTGGTGCCGGCTTCGAGCATCGCCGTCACCGGAATGATGCAAACGAAAATGCCTGCGAAGAGATAGGCCACTTCCCTAATTGGTTCCCATTCGAAGCCGTTAGCCGCGCGAAGCCCCGGATTGGTTAGCCGAAGCGAAGCAAGCCCGACGAAGATCATGATGATTTCGCGAATCAGATTTTGCAGTTCGATCCTTGTTCCGAACACCTCGAAGCCGACGCCCGGACGCCAGAAGCCGCTTGCGGCGATGGTGAGGATCGCGATGCCGATGAGCAAGATATTCACATGGCCGCTCACGCGCAGCTTTGCGGCGGCCGTTGCGGCTGGCGGGGGCGGTTTCTCACGCCGGTAAAAATACGAATCGACAAGAAAGAAAACCGCAAGCAAGACAACGGACGCGAACAAGGCCTGCGGCCACAACGTGCGGGCGGTCCAGAAAAAATCAATTCCCTTAAGGAAGCCAAGGAACAGGGGCGGATCGCCAAGCGGCGTCAACACTCCGCCAATGTTCGAGACAAGAAAAATGAAGAAGATCACCACATGGGCGTTGAAGGAGCGCGCGCTATTGGCGCGAACGAGTGGCTGGATCAGGATCATCGAGGCGCCGGTCGTTCCGATAATGCTCGCGATTACGGCGCCAAGCGCGAGGGTCGTCGTGTTGACCAAGGGCGAGCCGCTGAGTTCACTCTCCACCGAAATGCCTCCAGCGGTCGTGTACAGCGCGAAAAGAACGAGTATGAAAGGTAGATATTCGAGCACCATGCTGTGCACAAAACCGGCCGCCGCCGCCGGCAACCCTTCGACGGCGATAAGGCCTAAAAGCGCGAGGATCGCCCAGAACCCGGCCGCCTTGGCGTAATGGATATGCCACCATTCCTTGACGGCAACTGGTCCGAGCGCAATCGACAGCAAGATCCCCGCGAAGGGCAGAGCGAGCGGCCAGAGGAGCCGCGCGCCGCCCAGAGCACTCGCCATGGCCGGGGCGGCCGTCATCGTCATCATCACCGAAGCCGATAGGCTTGCGAGGACGCCGCGTCCCGGCGAGAAAGCCGGCATTTTTTCCGGCGCGCTCCTCGAATGCATGGCAATGGTCGGGAATAGCTGCACAATTGAGCGCAAAATGCTTCAGGGCCGTTTGGCGCCGCGCCGCCGTAGATCGCACGGGACCGCTTGCGAAGCGGGGTTTCGGCCAGTTTGGGATTTTGGCAAGAAATCCCCCGCTTGCGGCAAGCCACGTAAGCTATGCTCAGGGTTGATAACCGATGATCGGCAAAACCGGGGCGAATCAGGGCGCGGCGCAGGAGCATGGCGGACCTCATGACATCGAATGGACGAAATATCGTGCTTCTCGCACGGCGCAGCCGGTTGCGGCAGCGTGCGGCCGGCGGCATGCGGGGAACGTTTTTGGCCGCCGCGCTTTGTCTCGGCGGCTGCCAGTCAAGCAATCTGCAAGACATTACCGGCTCGATCGGCGGCGCATCCCAGCCGGATATTCGGCGAAGCGCGGCGGAATTGGGGCGCCAATACGACCGCAACCCCGACGACAAGGCAATTGCGCTAAATTACGCGCGGGCCCTGCGCAGCATCACCGAAAATGCGCAGGCGGTTGCGATATTGCAACGGCTGGCGGTTAAATTTCCTGAGGACAAGGAGGTGCTTGGCGCCTACGGCAAGGCCTTGGCCGATGCCGGGCGGTCGCGCGAAGCAGCCGCGGTATTGGCTCACGCCCATACCCCCGAGCGGCCGGATTGGTCTGTGCTTTCCGCGCAAGGCTCTGTCGCCGATCAGCTCGGCGAGCACGAGCAAGCGCAAGCTTACTATGCGGCGGCGCTCAAAATCGTTCCGGCTCAGCCGCATGTTTTGTCCAATCTCGGACTTTCCTACGCGCTTTCGAAAAAATTGCCGCAAGCCGAAACGGCGCTGCAAGAAGCCGTGGCGCAGCACAACGCCGACAAACCGGTGCGCCAGAATCTCGCTCTCGTCCTTGCCCTCGAGGGCAAATTCGCGAGCGCAGAGGAGGTGGCGCGGCGCGATCTCGACGCCAAGGACGCGGCGGCCAATGTCGCCGCGATCCGGCGAATGATCGCGCAGTCGAATACATGGAAACGGATCCAAGAACTTGACACCAAGCCACAGTCCTCCGCCGAGACGCACGTGGGAAGCACAATTGAATAGAGCACGATCCTCGAAGGACAGACTCACCCAATCTCGATCGACAGCGGCGCCAATCCCTCGATCATGGCGTCGATCTTGTCGCCTTTGACGACCGGTCCGACGCCCGCGGGCGTGCCGGTGAAGATGAGATCGCCTGGTAAGACTTCGACAAGCTGAGACAGATAATGGACGATCAGGGGAACCCCCCAGATCATGCCGGCAAGATCGGCCCTTTGCCGCAATTGCCCGTTCACCTTGCACTCGATCTTGCCTTTGGCGATCGCGCCAGTGCGGTCCTTTAACGAAATGGTGGAACAGGGTGCGGAAAAGTCGAACGCTTTGGCCATTTCCCAGGGCCGGCCCTTTCTCTTCAATTCGGTCTGAACATCGCGTTTCGTCATATCGAGACCCACGGCATAGCCAAAAACCATATCGTTGGCCGTTTCGGCGGGAACGTTCCGCCCGCCCATCTTCATTGCCACGACAAGCTCGACCTCATGCTGAAGGTCGTTCGTACCCGGGGGGTAAGGCATGGTTTCGCCATTCTGGAGGATGGCGCCAGCCGGTTTCATGAAGAAAAACGGCGGATCGGTCGCGGGATTTCCGCCCATCTCCTTGGTATGGTCCTTGTAATTTTGACCGACGCAAAAAATCCTGCCGACTGGAAATGGCTTTCCCGGCGGCGCGGAAAGCGAGACAACCGGCGGCGCGGCGGCGGCGTAATCACCCATACGATCAAACCTCGGCTGGATTTCGTTTCCGGCACCGGCAAAAGGCAACTGCGGCGGCGCAATCGCGCACGGGAGCGATGGTTCAGCCAACAAAAATCTTTGCTTCATTCCACGTCGAGCGATTCGGTTCCGCTCGGCCGGCCGTCAACGCCCAGACTAATCTTTTCAATTCTTTGCTCGGCATTCCTAAGCAAATTGTTACAATGGGTTTTCAAAGCCTCGCCGCGCGCGTAAATTGCAATCGACTCCTCAAGCCCGGCAGTGCCTTTTTCGAGCTTGTCCACGATCTGTTCGAGTTCCCTGAGCGCATCCTCGAAAGACAGTTTGGCGATATCGGCGTCGGTGGCGGGCAAGGTCGCCTCCTTTTTCGGCTTCACGCTTTGGCCTGACGCGAACCTGCCGCGGCTTCGCTTTAAAACGGTCTAGACGCGGTTGCGATTCAACGCAACTCCAGAGCGAAAGGGGCGCCTTCGAAACAATCGCAACCCCGGCCGATCTTCTCGATTGCGGCAATCATCCGGCCGTTGCGCCCAAGCATCGAATCGGCGATCGCAACAAGCCGTAGATTGGGCGTTGCGGTCGGCGAATTGGCCCGCACCGCTTGCGCGATCAGGGCCTCATTGCGATGCGGGCGCAAGGCGCAGGCGGCGATAAAGGCCGCCGCCGTCGAGCGGCTGACGCCCGCGAAGCAATGGATTAACAAAGGCGCCGTCTGGTCCCATCGCCGCACGAAGGCGAGGAGCTTTTCGACATGGGTTTCGCTCGGAAGCGTATGGCCCTCGAGGTCCGCGACAATGTCGGAAAGGACGACAACGAGATGTTTTTCGGCAGCGATCCCGGCGGGGCGCCGGACCGGCGTTCCCTCATCGATCAAAGTGACGAGGCTTCGCGCGCCCGTCGCACGGATCGTCTCGGGCACTTTGGAGAGCGGGCAGACGTGGATGCGGGGGACCAAACCAACCCTCCTTGAGCATGCAAAAGATCGCTTTCCCCATAGACTCATTTGCGCTCGGAGGGAATCCCTCACGCTGCGTTTTTTCGCGCGTCTTGTTGTCATTTGAGTGAAGTTGAAGCCAAACCCGCGCCATTCGCCGACATCAACCGTTCAAGCTCGGCCAAAAAACGCATGGCGGCGAGCCCTGGCGCCCAGGGTTCCCAGGCTTTGCCGCCATAGATATCGCGCAAGGGATCGCCGGGAAGCGCGTTGTAGGGAATTCGCAAGGTATTGCGGACTTCGCCCTGCGTCCAGCCGGCGACATGGACCGCCTCGGAAGCGGCGGCCACGCGGTCGGCAAGCTTATGGGCCTTTCTTTCCCCGGCCGTCCAGGGCGGCAACCCATATCGGACGGCCACAGCGTTTTCCAGCCGCGCGGTCAGGGTGCGATAGGCCTCGCCAAGGAACGGCTTTACCACGGAAATGCAATCGAAGCCGAGCAGGCCTTCATCGGCGTCATGGAGCAATTCGCGCAGCTCCAGCAGGGCATTCGAGGCGCCCTGAAAACGGCGCCGGTGCAAGGCGAGAACCAGAAGCGAATGCTGCGCCACCGGCAGCGGCAAGGGCCATGCGGAGTGGCCGCCCCAACGGTAGGTCCGGGCAAGGCCCAAGGCCAGGTCCCTATCTTCCCAATCGAACGGCGTCGGGTTCAAGAGATCGAGCCGTTTGCCGGAAGGCAGCCGGACCCACGCCCGCGGTTCACTCATCGCGACGCGCATTCGTGATGCCGCCAGCAGCTCACAAGGTGGTCGTTCACCAAGCCGGCCGCCTGACAAAAGGCATAAACGACAGTGGGGCCGCAGAAATTGAAACCGTTGCCCTTTAAGTCCTTGGCGATTTTCATCGAGAGCGGAGTTTGCGCCGGGATTTCGGTCACGTCGCGATAATTGTTCTGGATCGTCCGGCCGTCGACAAAGCCCCAGAGGTAATTTGAAAAGCCTTCGCCCTCTTGAATTTTCAGCCACGCGCGCGCCGAGGTAATGGCGCATTCGATTTTCGCGCGGTTGCGGATGATCCCTTTGTCGTGCATCAGAGCCTCGACTTTCGCGGCGCCGTAACGAGCAATCGCTTCTGGGTCGAAGCGATCGAAACCAGCCCGGAAAGCCTCGCGCTTGCGCAATATCGTGATCCAGGACAGCCCCGCCTGGAATCCGTCGAGAATCAGCTTCTCATAGAGCGCCCTGCTGTCGCGCTCCGGCACGCCCCATTCCTCGTCGTGATAGGCGAGGTAGAGAGGGTCGTCGCCGGGCCATGGGCAGCGCGGCTTGCCGCCGAGGCGCGACAGCGCCAAATCCAAAGGCGGGTGTTCCCGCATGTCCGGCCTCTCAGCCTGGCAAGGTAATATCGACTGCCACATCCCCCGCCTTCAGCGCAACACCCGCGGCCCGCGCGTCTTCCAGCCGGTCGAGCCGCACCATCGCGAGCCCTTTGTCGCCCGCCGCCGAGCCGACCTGGCCGATATTCGTTTCGCCCGCCGATATTTGCGTGCCTTGCGCGGGAGCCGGACCCTCGAAATGGATTTTTACGATACGCTTTCTTGCCGAATTGCGGTATTGAACGCGGGCGACAACCTCCTGACCGACATAGCAGCCCTTCTTGAAGTCGACGCCGTTCATCAAGTCGAGGTTCATGTCATGAACGAACGCGTCGCCATGGACAAAATCGACGCCGCCTTTCGGCACGCCTTGCGCGATGCGGTGCGCCTCGTAGCGCGACGCATCCGCGCAATTGAGCGTTGCCAAGGCATCGCCGCGCGGTACAATAACGCGCAGGCCCATGTGAGGCGCACGTGTGTCCCGGTAGATAAAGCCCTCGATCCCCGCTGCCGCCTCGCCGCCAAAAATCGCCGCGACCGCAAATTCATTTGATTTATCACGAATCGCGATTTTGGCTCGCATCTTGTGCAAATTCAGCCGCTTGGCGAGATCGGCGGTCTGTTCGCCAGCGCAATCGATCAGGTAGCCCGCTTCGGGTCCCTCCGGCAGCGGAACGACGAAGAAATCGAACAGCAATTTGCCCTGCGGCGTCAAAAGCCCGGCATAGCGCCCTTCGCCCTTGGGAATATTGAGCACGCTATTGGTGATGAGCCTTTGAAGAAAACCCGTCGCGCCGGCGCCCGCCACTTCGATGACGCCGCGATCGCCCAGTAGACATACCAGCTCGTCCATTCAAACCCTCGACTTTTGCTCTTGCACTTTGTAGATAATCCGCCAATGGCGAGACGCAAGTTGCTTCGCAATGGATGAGCCGGTGCCCCAAAATTTCGACATGATCTTGAAGGGCGGCGCCGTCGTCGATCATACCGGCAGTAGCGCGCGCGACATCGGAATCGAGGCCGGGAAAATCGCCGAAATCGGCGCTCTCTTCCACGCCGGCGCGGGCGAGACAATCGACGCAGCGGGCCTCCATGTTTTGCCGGGCGTGATCGACACCCAAGTGCATTTCCGCGAGCCGGGCGCGACGCACAAGGAAGACTTGGAGACCGGCTCCCGCGCGGCCGTGCTCGGCGGAGTGACCGCGGTTTTCGAAATGCCCAACACCGATCCCTCGACCACCAGCGCCGCGGCGCTCGCCGATAAAATGGCGCGGGCAACGGGCCGGATGCATTGCGATTACGCCTTCTGGGTCGGCGGCACGGCGGATAATTGGCGCGATATTCCAGAGCTCGAACGACTGCCGGGGGCCGCTGGAATCAAGGTGTTCATGGGATCTTCGACAGGTTCGCTCCTCGTCGCGGACGATGCCGGGATCGCCGCCATCCTAAGCCAGACCAGAAGGCGCGCGGCGTTCCACAGCGAGGACGAGTTTCGCCTCAACGAGCGCAAGCATTTGCGGGCGCCGACCGATCCCTCCTCGCATCCCCTCTGGCGCGACGCGGCCGTGGCGCTGCGTTCGACCGGACGCCTCCTGCGCATCGCGCGGGAAAAGCGCGCTCTTGTTCATGTGCTGCATGTGTCTTCCGGCGAGGAAATGGACTTGTTGGCCGCGCACAAGGATATCGCGAGCGTCGAGGTGACGCCGCAGCACTTGACTTTTGACGCGCGGGATTATGCTCGGCTCGGCACGAAATTGCAGATGAACCCGCCGGTCCGCGATGCGAGCCACCGTGAGCGTCTCTGGTTTGCCGTATCGCAAGGCATAGCCGATATTTTTGGGTCCGATCACGCGCCGCACACCTTGGAAGAAAAGGCAAAGCCATACCCGCAAAGCCCTTCCGGCATGCCCGGCGTGCAGACCCTTGTTCCGGTCATGCTCGATCATGTGAACAAGGGGCGGCTTAGCCTCATGCAGTTCGCCGACATGACGAGCGCGGGTCCCGCGCGGCTTTTTGGAATAGCGGGCAAGGGGCGAATTGCCGTCGGCTATGACGCCGATTTCACGATCGTCGATATGAAGCGGCGCGAAAAAATTGAAAACCGGTGGATCGCCTCGCGTTGCGGCTGGACGCCTTATGATGGAAAGGACGTGCAAGGCTGGCCCATTGGCACCATCGTTCGCGGCCGGCGCGTCATGTGGGAGGGCGAGCTTACCGCTGCGGGGCAAGGCCAACCGATTCGCTTCGGCCAGGCTTTGTGATTTGTGACGGAGGCCTTGGGCGGGTTCACAGCGTCTTTAAAAATGCCGCGAATTGTTCCCTTCCAGCGAATCCTTGGGAGAGATTAGACCAGATGACGGGAAAAGCGCCAGCATGCGCCGTGACGTTGCCACTCACGCGGCGAAGGGCACGCCAGATCGAATCCGCGTCCGCGTCGCGGGCTCAAGTCCAGCCAGAAACGGGAACCATCTATTCCGGCTGGGCGTTCATGTGGGGAATCCCGGCTTGCACGTCGGCGTTCCCCTGGCCTGATTTTTCTCCGCCGCAGTGGCCGAGAATTGACATGTGCTTTCTGAGTTTCACAATTGCGGAGATCAATGGAGGCGTCAATGCCTACATGTTATCAACTCGCGCAAGAGTTATCAGTATCTTTGCTGAGTTCCGTCGACGCAGTTGTCGGCGGCGGCAAGGCTGTAGTATCTGCTGATGACAGCATCATCATAGCAATGGTGCAGGAGGCGCTGAAGAAGGGTAGATCCGTGACCTTCTATGTCTCTCGTGCACAGTATGGGGCTGTAATGCGGTGGTACTGGATCCCCAGGCGAATCGACGAGACGGGATTAGAGCTGATATCGCAGGAAGAAAAGGCCAGGATCATGTCCGAGCTACAGGTGCCGGACATGGGAGAATTCTACTCCAATCACATCCTGTGCCCATGCGGAGGCGTTTATGGCGCGTTTGAGTTCATGCAACAGGGTATCCGCGAACACGGAAAGGATTGGGTGGGAGTGGTTCTGGGATTCGCGAACGCCTCAGTCATTCGCGTCAATCCTGCCCAAGATGCTATCTGCCCTATTTGCAACCAGATGCTCGCGCGCGGCCACTACTACTCGATGGGTAGAGATTACGGGTGCTGTAGTGGGGAGATTGGGTGATGGGGCTGGCGGGTTTCCAACTCCTCCGGGCCGCCTACTGAGATCAATATCTTGTGTTTTCTGAAGGTCTGAGATGGCCCATTATGGAACTAGCCGGCCGCAATGAAACGCCGCCGCAACGTCAACCTCTTGCGGAATCCAAAGCGGAACAATACCAAAGCGCCCTCACAGTGTCTTCAGAAACGCGGCGAAACGCAGGACGCCTTCCGGCCAGGGGCCGTGTCCGCTTTCGCTGTTGATGTGGCCCGAAAATCCCGCGTCGAGCAGCTCCGCGCCAAGCGCGCGCGCCAAATCCTCGCTGTCGGCAAAAGAGGAAAAAGGATCGTCGCGGCTCGCGATCACAAGCGCTGGGAAAGGAAGCGGGTTTCCGGGAAGAGACAGGAACGCGGGGTCGAGCGCGTCCATTTTCGCAAGAGCCTTGCCCGAGGGCGGGGCGACGAGAAAGCCGCCCTTGACCTTGCCGCTGCTTTCTCCCTTTACCAGAAGCGGCGCGGCATGCACGGCCGCGAGCACGCCGAGACTATGGGCTAGCAGGACGACCGGACGCTCTGCGCGCGCGACTTCCTCGACGATGCGGTCCCGCCACGCGTCAAGGGCGGGCTTCTCCCAGTCGGCTTGAACGACACGGCGCACTGCCGGGATTTTGGCTTCCCAGCGGCTCTGCCAATGGTCCGGCCCGGAGCCGCCGAGCCCCGGTATGACGAGAATGTCGGCTTCGGCTGCGCGCATCAGCTCTCGCCGAAGACGCGCTTAAATATGAAGTCGATGTGTTTCAAATGATAGCCGAGATCGAAAAGCTTTTCGAGTTCGGCATCGCTTAGCGCCTTGCGCACGTCCTTGTCGCTTTTCAAGAGCGTCAAAAAATCGCCTTCGCCGCGCCACGCCGGCATGGCGTTGCGCTGAACCAAGCCATAAGCCTCCTCGCGGCTTAAGCCTTTTTGAGTGAGCGCGAGCAAAACCCGCTGCGAATGAACGAGGCCGCCAAGACGATCCAGATTTTTTTTCATGTTGGCGGGATAGACGATCAGCTTGTCAATCACGTCTGTAAGACGCGCAAGCGCGAAATCGAGGGTGATCGTCGCATCCGGCGCGATCATCCGCTCGACGGAGGAATGCGAAATATCGCGCTCCTGCCAAAGCGCGACGTTCTCCATGGCCGGCGTCGCCATGCCGCGGACGAGCCGGGCGAGCCCGGTCACGTTTTCACTCAAGACCGGATTGCGCTTATGCGGCATGGCAGACGAGCCTTTCTGGCCTTCCGAAAAAAACTCTTCTGCTTCGAGCACTTCAGTCCGCTGCAAATGCCTGATCTCGGTTGCAAGCCGCTCCATCGAGGACGCAATGACGGCAAGGATTGCAAAAAACATCGCGTGACGATCGCGCGGAATGATTTGCGTCGAGGCGGGCTCGACCGCAAGCCCGAGTTTTGCCGCGACATGGGCTTCGACGCGCGGATCGATATTGGCATAAGTGCCGACGGCGCCGGATATCGCGCAGGTAGCGATTTCGTTCCGCGCACAAACGAGCCGCTCGCGGGCGCGCAAAAATTCGGCATAGGCTTGCGCGAGTTTTAGCCCAAAAGTCATTGGTTCGGCGTGGATACCATGCGAGCGGCCGATCATGGGCGTGAATTTATGCTCGAACGCGCGGCGCTTTAACGCGGCAAGCAAGGTGTCGATATCGGCCAATAGAATGTCGGACGCCCGCGCGAGCTGCACGGCAAGACAAGTGTCGAGCACGTCGGAAGACGTCATGCCTTGATGCACGAAGCGGGACTCTGGCCCGATGAATTCGGCGAGGTGGGTCAGGAAGGCGACCACGTCATGATGCGTGACCGTTTCGATTTCGTCGATCCGCGCCGCGTCGAACGTTACATGGCCGGCTTTTTCCCAGATCGCCTTGGCGGCCTCTTTCGGGATGACGCCGATGTCGGCCAGCGCATCGCAAGCATGCGCCTCGATCTCAAACCAGATGCGAAAACGTGTCCGCGCCTCCCATATGGCAGACATTTCGGGGCGGGAATAGCGCGGGATCATTTGAGGGACTCTGCGTCAAGGCATGGCGCGGCGTGATTGTGTCGCGCCGTAACACGGGGGGCCGAGCGAAGTCCATGGATTCGCCAATGCCCTTATCTCCCTTCGAATTTGCCGCGCCAGCTCGGCAGCGCGCCGGGAAATGGCAGGGGCGTCGCCTCGTACACCGCGCGGGCAATGGCGCGGGCCAGGCAATCGGCGGCGCAGTGGCCGATCTCTGCCTCGTCGCGAATCGTTGGAATTTGCCGCGCATCTCCGGTCGCGGCGGAAAAAATCGTGTCGCCGTCCATCGGCGCATGCGCGGGCCGCAATGCCCGCGCCATGCCGTCATGCGCCATGATGGCGAGGCGTTTCGCTTCGGGTTTCGTCAGCGCCGCGTCAGTCGCGACAATGGCGATCGTCGTATTTTCCCTGGCAATGCCCTTGAGGCGAAAGTCGAGCGAGTTGGCAGGCCAAGGCGCGGCCCAGCCGAGGCCGCCGAACTCGCCATTTTTCTCGTAGGGGGCAGCCCAAAAATGCGGGCCTTCGCCGATCGTCGCGCGGCCCAGCGCGTTGACCGCGACAAGAGCGCCGACGCGAAAGCCGCTCGATGTCGCATCGCTCACCGAGCCGAGGCCTCCCTTGAGATTTTCGGTCGTGGCGCCAAAGCCCGCGCCCACGCTGCCAAGCGCGAATTCAACCGCCGCCTCGGCTGCGGCTCTGTAGCCCAAATGCCAATAGGCCGGCTCGCGGCCAAAGTTTTTGTCGCCGCCATTCAAGAGGTCGAAAAGGACCGCGCCCGGCACGATCGGCACTTTGATGTCGCGCACGGTGTAGCCGCGGCCGCTCTCGCGGAGAAAGGCCGCGACTCCGCCCATCGAATCGAGGCCATAAACGGAACCCCCCGAAAGGACCAAGGCATCGACCCGCTCGATGGTCATCGAAGGTTCGAGCAGCGCCGTGTCGCGGAGGCCCGGCGCGCCGCCATGAACGGCGATCGAAGCGATGGCGGGAGCTTCGAAAAGCAGCGCGGTGACGCCGGAGCCGAGTCGTTCGTCATGCGCGTGGCCGACGCGAAGGCCAGGGATATCGGTGATAAGATTCTTCAATCTTGCCGCATCCCCAAAGATGCAGAGTTGGCTTCGGCTCTCGGAACTTCGCCAGGGCCCAGGTCAACGCCTCGCCGCGATCCTTGGGCTACGACGCGCCGTAGCGGTTGACCGCCTCATGCGCAATCCCGGCACCCTCCGCGAGAAATCGACCGATGATTGCTTGCGCGTTTGGGGTGCAAAGATGGTAGGTCCTTTCGTAATCGTGGAAGCCCCGGTTATAGCTGCCTGCGAGCCGCTCCTTCCGCGCCGCGGTCTTGGCATCGGCTTCCAAAAGCGCCTGCATCTTGGCGCGCCAGTCGCCCTGAGGGTTGGGGGTGCAGAGCGCGTCGAGATAGGTCAAGGCGCCGAGGATTTCGGCCAACCTCAGAATCTCTGGATCGTAAGGTCGCGGCAGCTCCGCTTCCGGCGCCGGAGCTGTTTTTGCATCGGGCGCGGGCTTGGCCGCGTCTTTTTTCGGCTTGGCCTTATGGTGGTTGGCCTTGCCATGCTGCGTATTGTTGCCGCCGGACTGGCCCGGCTTGGCCTCGGCGGGCGCCGACTGTACCTCTGGCCGGCTGCCAAAAAGAAAGTCAAAAAATCCAGCTTCGGCCGAACTCGCCGAAATCGCAACCAGAATCGCCGCCGCCGCAATCGCGCACAGCGCGCGGCCCGGAATGCCTCTAGCGCCAGAGAACGCTCTCTTCATCGTTGGTTTCTCAAGGTTGGTCTGCCCGGACGTGTCCATTCAGTACTCTTTGCGCCGCTGCAACCACGGCAACGATATGAGGCGTGCAATCGAACCCGGCGAGGCGCGCGGGCTCAACCCAGACGGGTCCCCCAGCCTCCGGCCCAGGTTTGGCTTCGCCCGCGATCCACTCGCCGGCAAAGGAGGCGACCACGTAATGATGGCGGATTTTGCCGGTGTTGTCGCGATCGATCAATTCCAAATATTGATTAAAGGCGACGATCCGCGCATCGATCTGAAGTTCCTCCTGAACTTCGCGCAGCGCCGCCACCTCCAGGGTCTCGCCAACCTCTACCAGTCCACCGGGCAACGAAAAAGCACCTGCATAGGGCGGCTTGGTGCGCCTGGCGAGAAGAACGCGGCCCGCCCGAAAAACGGCCACGCTCGCGCCAAGATATGGGCGCTGCGGATAGGTCCTTGCCGAGCCCCGCCGCGCCTCGCGCGCGGCGCAAGAATCCATATGGCTCATGGATAGAGGCGCTCCTTGCGCCACGCCTCCCGCTCCGTTTGCCGCCGGAAAACGATACGGTCGTGCAGCCGGAAGGCGCCCTCCAACCAAAATTCGAGGTAGAGCGGCGAAATCCTGTAGCCGAGCCAATAGGGCGGCCGGGGAACTTTGCCAAGGGCGAATTTGGCGGCATAGCCGGCGGCTGCGGTCTCCAGCGCGAACCGGCTTTCGAGCGGCCGCGATTGCTGACTTGCCCAAGCGCCGATCCGGCTCAGCAAAGGGCGGCTCGCGAAATAGGCATCGGCCTCGGCATCGGCGACGAGCGTGACCGGCCCGCGAAAACGAACCTGCCGCCGCAGCGATTTCCAGTGCAAGACCGCCGCCGCCCGCATGTTCGCGCGAAGCTCCTGCCCCTTGGCGCTCTCGCAGTTGCTGTAAAAGACAAATCCTGACGACTCGATTCCCTTGAGCAGGACCATGCGTACATTCGGGAAACCATCGGCATCGGCGGTCGCGAGAGCCATCGCGTTGGGATCGCGGGGCTCGCTTTTTTGTGCCAATTTGAACCACGACGCAAACAGAGCAAACGGCTCGAGCGCCTCGGTGAAGTCACGAGTCGTTAACCCATTCAACAGTAAACCTCCAAAAGAGTCCATTCTAACGAGCAGCCAAGCCGTGATAGGAGACGCTTTTCGCCGCTATGGGCCGTATTCGTTTGGCGCGAGGCCTTGTAGCATGGCGTGCGGATCACGCGCGATTTTTCGTTTCCCGCATATCTGGCCCTTGGCCCGGAACCCGCTCGCGCGGACGGCGAAAGCTTGTGTCCTTGGCGGCGTGGCGGCGATTCTTACCGGATGTTCCATGGCATTTCCGATCTCGCCCTTGATGTCGCCGGGCGCCGAGGAAGATGCGAGCGGAGCGGTCCCGCATCCGTCGCTTGCCGGTCTCCTTAATGCCGAGGATTTGCGCCGCGCTAAGGCTGCGCTTTCCACGGCCCTCGATCCGCAAGGCAATGGTTTGCGGGTCGGCTGGGATAATCCTGACTCGGGCAATAAGGGTTCATTTACTCCGGTCGGCAAACCCTACCCTTTGGCGGCGGGGATTTGCCGTGCCTTTCTCGCCGAGGTCGATCGCATGGGCGACGCACACGCCATGCAAGGAACCGCTTGCTTGGATAAAGGGGGCGAGTGGACGATCGCCGAGGCGAAACCTTGGAGAAAGACCTAAATCACGGATTAGCTTTGCAGCGGCCAGCGGTTTCGGCCCATAAAGCCTTGCGGCTGGCCTGCCGCGGCCCCAGTTTTAGTTCAGTGAAGACACAGCGCTTGCGCCGGCGGATGGGGGGCGCGAAAATGGGCTAATCTATGCGTGATCCTTATGCGGTTTTGGGAGTTCAGAAATCAGCCAGCATGGCCGAGATCAAAAAGGTCTTTCGCAAACTCGCCAAGAAATTACATCCAGATCAGAGCAAGGATCCGAAGGCGAAGGAGAAATTCGCTGAGGTGAGCGCCGCCTACGAGATTTTGGGCGACGAGAAAAAACGTGCCGCGTTCGACCGGGGCGAGATCGATGCCGAAGGCAAACCGCGGTTCCATGGTTTCGAAGGCTTCGGCACGGAGGGCGCGGGTTTTGGCCGGCGTCCGCGAGCGGGCGGCGGCCCCGGTTTCCAGCATTTTGAATTCAATTTCGGCGGCGGGCAGCCGGGCGCGGAGGGATTAAATGCGAGCGATATTTTCGCCGACCTTTTTGGCACTGGGCCGACAACCGGCCGCAGAGGGAGAGCGCGTGGCCAAGGCGCGCCGCCGCCGCGCGGCGAGGATGTCAATGTGAACGTAACAATAAGCCTCGCCGAGGCGGCGAAAGGGAGCCTCGCTCGCGTCACCTTGCCGACCGGCCGGACCCTGGAGGTCTCGGTCCCGGCGGGAATCGAGGACGGCAAGCAGATCCGCCTAAAGCGGCAGGGTCAGCCAAGCCCGTCGGGCGGCGAGCCGGGCGACGCCCTGGTGACCGTCCAAATCGCCAAGCATCCCTATTTCCGTGTCGAAGGGCGGGACCTGCGGCTCGATTTGCCGGTGACCCTTTATGAGGCGGTCCTCGGCACTAAGGTCAATGCGCCGACGCTCGAAGGCACGGTGGAGCTTACGGTTCCCCCCGGCTCGAATTGCGGACGCACCTTGCGCCTGCGCGGCAAAGGCTTGCCTAGCCCGAAGGGCTCCTCCGGCGATCTCCTGGTGAGCTTGAAAATTGTCCTCCCCGACGAGGCGGATTCCGAATTTGCCAATCTTATGCGGAAGTGGGAAAGCCAAAAGCCCTATAATCCGCGCGCCGGCATGAAGTGATCCTAACGCCGCGGCGGAGTCGTTAAGTTGGCGGAAGATGGCGCGAGCCAACGGTGTGCCGGAACCAAAACGGGGCGCCAGACAGAAAGCCGCCACCTATGACGGATGCCACAATCAGCGGCCCGCTTGTCTACGATGCGCTGGCGCAAGCCAAGGAGCTTTTGCGCTCGGTTCGCGCCGGCGCGCTCGCCACTTTGGCGCCAGGGAACTTTCCCTTCGCAAGTCTTGTCAATGTCGCGACCGCACCCGACGGCAGCCCGATCCTTTTGTTATCGCGTCTTGCGGCTCATACCCGGCATCTTGCATCCGATCCCCGCCTTGCGCTCCTCCTTGCGCGGAGCGGCCCGGGCGATCCGCTCGCGCATCCGCGGCTCACGATCATGGGAACCGGCGAATGTGTCATCGACCCGGACGGCCGCGCGGCGCGGAAGGCGCGTTTCTTGGCAAAACATCCAGAATCGGCGCTTTATGCCGAATTCGCCGACTTCTCGTTCTGGCGCGTGGTCATGGAAGAAGCACATCTGAACGGCGGATTTGCGCGCGCGGGACGCTTCAAAGCCGCTGAGATCGCTACATCGCTCGACGGCGCGGAAGCATTGGTCGCGGCCGAGGCGCAAGCACTTGCGGAAGTGAATGGGCGCCATCAAGACGCCCTCGCGCAATTTGCAGCCGCGCTCGCGGACAGGCCCGATGGGCCATGGCAGGCGACAGGGATCGATCCTGAAGGCATCGATCTCGGCTGCGGCGATCAAACCGCCCGCATCGCGTTTCCGCGGCCGATTCGTTGCCTTGACGACCTCCGCGAGATATTGCCTCAACTCATCGAGGCCGCGCGGCGAGCCGGGGCCAGCCGGACAGCGGAAGCTTGAAGGAAAGGCGCGACGCAAAGCCTGGCTGTTTTTTGCACCCCGCCCGGGGATCCCCAAGCCGCCAGCGCCGGATGCTACAGCGCTCATCGCGAGGTCCGGCGCGCCCCTGGCCTCGCCGCGTGGGGGAAAATGGGGGAAATTCACCCTCAGTCCGGCACGCGCGTATCATCCGGCATCCCGGCGCGGATTTTTTTGGCGGGACGCCAATTTCTCCTCGAAAAGAAGTTTTCCCCTAGACTTTCGATCGCCGCCATCGATTTCAGCTGAAAATCGGTCAAACGGCGAAGAAGTGGCTTAAGTTGTGGTGGCGAATCAGGAATTGACGGAGTTTTCGTACTGGTCCCCCGGTTCTTTTTCAGGCAAGCCCAATCCCGCCGGGTTTGGCGGCAAGGCCGGACCCAATCGCGAGCCTGCCTCGATAAAGATTGTGTGGGCCGCTTGACGGAGCGCCATGGTTGGGGTTCCGTCATGGCACGCTCATTTAAATAAGGCGAGCCGGAGGCAGTGTCGCGCCGGCAAGCGCTCGCGCTACAATCCATGGAGGCAAAGCGGATGACGAACACAGGTAAAAAAGCGACGCCCGGCAAGGGCGCACCCGAAAAGGGCAAGACTTCGAAAGCGCCCGCGGCAGAAAAGGCCAAGCCCGCAGTAAGTGCTTTCGCCAAACCCTTGCAGCCTTCGAAGGAACTCGCGGCCGTGGTCGGGTCGGACCCTTTGCCGCGTACCGAGGTCGTGAGCAAAATGTGGGAGTACATCAAAAAGCACAAGCTGCAAAATGAAGCGAACAAGCGGGAAATTCTCGCGGATGAAAAGTTGGCCGCGGTGTTCGGCAAGAACAAAGTGACAATGTTCGAGATGAACAAGTTTCTCGCCCAGCATCTCAAGTGAACCGCGTCGTTGCCATGTGAGAGCGTGCCACGAAGCCGTCGAAAAAGGTTCGGTAATTGATCGCTGAGCCTGAGGCTATTTCTATTCACTGCCTCTATGGCAGCTTCCGGAATAGGGCATGGGGTGCTCTCGCCGGAGATGATTTGGCGGCCGCCACGAGAGCCTCATGGACCGGTGGCTCATTTCCGTCTCTGCGGGCGAGCCTTGGGTTTTAGTTAGGGAGCCTTGCCTTGAAGTACCGCCAGCTTGGCGCCAGTGAGCTGCGGGTTTCGATCATTTCGCTTGGCTCCTGGCTGACGTTTTCGGGCGGGGTCGAGAAGCGAAAGGCGCTTGCCTGCATCCATAAGGCGCTCGACCTCGGGATCAATTTCATCGATACCGCGAATGTATATGGCCGCGGCGCGGCGGAGAGCGTGCTAGGCGAGGCGCTGCACGGCATCGATCGCACGTCCTATGTTCTGGCGACCAAGGTTTTTTTCCCGATGAGCGACACGGACAGAGGACTGTCCCGCGCCCAGATCGGAAAGCAGCTCGATGCTTCGCTGAAGAGACTTCGGACAGATCATGTCGATCTCTATCAATGCCACCGCTATGACGAGGAAACTCCGCTCCATGAGACGATGGAGGCTTTGACCGCGGCCGTCCGTCAGGGCAAGACGCGCTATATTGGTTTTAGCGAATGGCCGTTCGATAAGATCGAGGCGGCGGCGAACATGCCCGGCGTCGCGCGTTTCGTGTCGAGTCAGCCGCAATATTCGATGCTTTGGCCCTCGCCGCAAGACGAGATTTTTCCGCGTTGCGCCGAGCTCGGCATCGCCCAGATCGTCTGGTCGCCGCTCGCCCAAGGCGTGCTGACCGGCAAATACATGCCGGGCGCGCCGCCGCCTGCGGGGTCGAGGGCCAGTCATGTGTCAATGGGCGCGATGCTGCCGAATGAATGGCTGCAGGCTCCGGTATGGACGGCCGTGCAACAGGTGAGGCTCATTGCTGAAAGAGAAGCGGGCGTGAGTTTACCCCAATTCGCGCTTGCCTGGGTGTTGCGCAGACCGGAAGTGTCCTCGGCGATCATCGGCGCAAGCCGTCCCGAACAAGTGACGGAGAACGCGGCGGCGGCGGACAGCCAAGTTGCGACGGAGCTTTTCGCAAGGGCCGAGGAGATTTTGGCGCCGTTCCGCTGATCCCCGTCCTCTTCCGTCGTATGCTTAAAGGCGTGCTCGGGCACCCGCTGTCCGAGAGCATTGGCGCGTGATTCCGCTCAACTGAGTCGCGCGCGGTGTCTTCTACAGCTGTCGGGGCGCTTAATCAAAGCGCCGCAATCACGGAACCTCGGGTTTCTTCCGCTCAGGATGAGGACGAGGCTTTTTTAAAACTGGCTCCAAAAGGACGTCGCAGACATGGCGCTCATGGTCCAGGCGGCGCGGGCAGCAGGCCGAGGGCTTCGTCTTCCTTCAGGCAAGTCCCGGTGCGCCGGATGGTCCGGGCGAGCGCCATGATGGCGAGGATGCGCCGGCTTGCGTCCTCCAATGACAGGCCATGGCCGCCGATATTCGAGACGCAATTGCGCTCGGCGTCCTTGGTCACGCCCGGCTTCGGGTCGAAGGTGATATAGGCGCCCACACTGTCGCGGGCGGAAAGGCCGGGGCGCTCGCCGATAAGCACGACGGCAAGGGCCGCATTTTGCCTCGCCGCGATCTCGTCGCCCAACGCGACCCGCGCCTGAAGCGCCACGACCGGAGGGGCAAAGATGAAATTTTGTGCCGCCAGCAGCATTTTGCAAAGCAATCCGGCTTGCGCTTGTACCGCGCCCGCGGACAGTCCGTCGGCAATGACGATCGTGGCGTCATACGTGCCGGGCGCGAGTTTTGCCGCGCCGTCCGGCGCGAGGCGGCGGCCAAGATCCGGCCGCTGCAGAAACGTTATGCGGTCCTCGGCGTGGCTTCGCACAAGAATAGGCCGCCACTCCGCAAGCTCCGCCATCAGAATTTCGGGATCGAGATCTCTCTTGACCGCATCGCGGGCGCGGGCATGGGCAAGCTCGAATTCGAGCACGCGGGCCGTGGGCAGGCCATCGCCGGCGCGGCCGAGCGCGATGCGGGCGGGCGTCGCGCGGCGCAGATAATCCCAGAAATCTGCGGGCGGCGAAGTCATCGCGGCGCCGCCACAAGGAGACGCGCGGCGCCTGCCGCAAGGCTCGGCCGTACCCGCGAATTCGCGTCCATGATGCCGAAGGTTTTGAGCCAGGTCTCGAACTCCGGCGCCGGCCGCAAGCCCAACACGGCGCGCACATAGAGCGCGTCGTGGTAGGAGGTCGATTGATAGCCGAGCATGATGTCGTCGGCGCCGGGAACCCCCATGACATAGTTGCAGCCGGCGACGCAAAGAAGGGTCAGAAGATTGTCCATGTCGTCTTGATCCGCCTCGGCGTGATTGGTGTAGCAGACATCGGCACCCATCGGCAGGCCCATCAGCTTGCCGCAGAAATGATCCTCAAGCCCGGCGCGAAGAATCTCCTTGCCGTCGTAGAGGTATTCCGGGCCGATAAAACCAACGACTGTATTGACGAGCAAAGGCGCATAGCGCCGCGCCACCGCATAGGCGCGTGCTTCCATTGTTTGTTGATCGACGCCGTGATGCGCTTGCGCCGAAAGCGCCGCGCCCTGGCCGGTTTCGAAATACATGAGATTGGCGCCAGGCGGCGCGCGGCGCAGCGCCGTTACGCCGGCATGGGCTTCGTCCAGAAGCGCGAGGTTCACGCCGAACGCACGGTTGGCCGCCTCGGTCCCCGCGATCGACTGAAAAACCAGATCGACCGGACCTCCTCGCTCCATGACCTGCATGGTTGTCGTCACATGGGTAAGCACGCAGGATTGCAATGGAATATCGAAGCGCAAACGCAGCTCCTCGATCCGCTCGAGAAGAGCCAAGGCCTGCTTGGCGCTGTCCGATGCCGGATTGATCCCGACGCAGGCGTCGCCGCAGCCATACATGAGGCCGTCGAGGATGGATG
The DNA here is from genome assembly GCA_050728755.1 of Methylocella sp. Classification (GTDB taxonomy): domain Bacteria; phylum Pseudomonadota; class Alphaproteobacteria; order Rhizobiales; family Beijerinckiaceae; genus Methylocapsa. Next base: position 4,791 of record JBOHJU010000004.1, on the reverse strand, counting down.
CGCCAATACCAGCGAGATCGTCGGACGGATGATTGGGCTGGATGCGCACGCCAAGCCGCCCTGGCAAACCGATGGTGGTGCGAAACCGCGTGACCACGGAGATCTTTTTCGCGACGGCGATCAAATCCTGGTTGCGCATGAGTTTCGACACCCCCGCCGCCATTTCCGGCGTGATGCCCGGCGCAATGGCCGCCAGCGTTTCGTCGGTTGCCTCGTCGGACAAAAGAAAATCGCGAAACTCCCCCACCGTCATCGCGGCAATTGGCGTGAAGGCTTGGCGGTCATGCGTATCGAGAATGAGGCGTGTCACCTCATCCGTTTCGTAAGGCACCAAGGGGTCGTCGAGAAAGCGCGCAAGCGGCAAATCGGCCAGGGCCATGCGCGCGGCGACGCGCTCCTCGCCGCTTTCCCCGGCAAGACCGGCGAGGCGGTCGCCCGCGCGATCCGGCGAGGCGCGCGCAAGAAGCATGCGTAAGTCCGCAAAGACATAATGCGTGCCGCCGGCATTGCATCCGTAAAGCATTAGACTTCCTGTTCACCAAGTCGTTATAATTTCCATGTTAGAGTAAGCCGAATCGGACGGATACGCCCCCCCCGCTTGAAGCAGGCACGGCTACAGGGTGAGCGCCTCGGACCCCCGCCGGGTTCGGCCAGGCGCCTTGGCCAAAATGGTCACGCGAACTTGAATGCGTTTGCAACCTTTACCGCTGCCAAACATTACCTATATCAATGAAAACTGTAATTTTTGAGAGAGGAACGATGAGCGCTTCAATGGAATCTTCCAAGAAATCGTCGGTTTCGACGCGTGGCTTCGCCTCTATGGATCCCGAGAAGCAGCGTGCGATCGCGCGCAAGGGCGGCGAGAGTGTGCCGCACGAAAAGCGGAGTTTCTCGCAAAACCCGGCGTTGGCGGCCGAAGCCGGGCGCAAGGGCGGTCAAAGCGTGAATCCCAATAAGCGCAGCTTTTCGCGCAATCACACGCTTGCATCCGAGGCCGGCCGCAAGGGGGGGCACGCGTCGCATGGCGGTCCAAAGAAACCCGCGGCCGAAGGTTGAGACCAAAGGCCAATATATAGGCCAATATAACGAGGCGCGGTGGCGGGTTCCGGCCGCCGCGTTTTGTTTAATAAGTTGAACCAGGGTTTAGCGCCTCTCACCCCTGAGATGGGGCGCAGCGCAAAGCAAAACCAAATATTCCGTTACAATTTCTTCAAGGTGAGACTTTTGCCTTCCTTCGGGTCTTTTTTCCAGGTGCCGTCCGGTTGCGCGTCAAGATGGGTTTTGTGCCCTTTGCGCGCGGTCAAGACGAGGCGGCCGTTGATGATTTGCCAGCCGGCCGGATCGAAAATCACGATCCCCTGGTCGCGGCAACCGGGCGCAAGAAAAGCCTTTTCCGTGCCCCGCGCCTTTGCTTGCTTGCCCAAGGTTAGCATGCATCCGGTATCCTTGCCGCCGTCGCGCAGAATGGCGTAACGCCCGGCCGCATCGGCTGGCGCGGCCGCCCGCGCCCCCGCGCATGAAAATACGCTCGCCGCGAGAACAAGCAAGCCATGCCCGCATCGCATGTTTAACACTATTGGAAGCCCTTTCGCGCCGGCGCCGGCAATCCCCTGCCCTCCAAACCAGACACTAGCCTAAATCCGGTCTTGTAACGCCAACCATGTGAAGAAAAAGACATTCCGGCGTCGAAGCCCGCCCGGGCGACAGTTGGCGTGGCAATGGCGTTTGCCCGCAATCCTGATATGATGTCATTTTGGGCGATGCGATTCGCCGGGACTTGAGTCATGAAAGCGGCGGATTTACGAGGTGCTCTAGTTTTGTTGGCTGATCGCGGTTGCTGAAATGACTGGTTTCAAGGGGAAAGCGCTTGCGTCGGCCCTTACGCTCTGTCTTGTTGGGGCGCTGTTTGCCGGCCCCGGCATAGCTTCGGCTCGCGCCGACGAATTCCGGGCGCGCTATACGGTGAGCCTCATCGGCTTACCTATCGGGGAGGCAGTGGCGGCGGGGTCGCTCGGTCCGGCAAGCTACCGGATCAAACTCAGTGCCAAGCTGACCGGCGTCGCGGCGATGGTCGCGAATGTCAAGCTGGCGCTCGCCGCGGCCGGCGCTCTGCGCAAAGGCGGCGTTGCGCCATTTAGCTATGCTACGACGTCCGCCAGTTCCCAAGGGATACGGACAGTGCGAATGTCGCTCGATGCCGGAAACGTCAAGGCCGTGGAGATCTTCCCGCCCTTCGAAGACAAGGAAGGAAGAGTGCCTGTCACCGCGGCGAACAAGCGCAACATTCTCGATCCGGCGACCGCCCTGATCATGGCGGTGCCCGAGGGCCAGCCACTGGTCGGTCCAGCCGCGTGCAACCGGACGATCCCAGTCTACGACGGCTACGTCCGATTCGATGTCATCCTCCACTATGTTGGCGTAAGAGACGTGGCGGTTGACGGATACTCCGGTCCGGTTTCGGTCTGCGCCGCGCGCTATACGCCCGTCTCCGGTCACAAGCGGGACTCCAAATCGACAAAATTCATGGCCGAAAACAGAGACATCGAGGCATGGCTCGCGCCGATCGAACGAGCGCACGTCGTCGTGCCCTTCCATGTCGCTTTGATGACCTTGGCCGGCCCCGCTGTGATCGACGCGGTCGAATTTTCGGTCAAGCCTTCGAGCCTGACGGCGATTACCACGCATTGATGGAGCGGCGGCGCGGTAGCAAGGAAGAGACGGAGCCCACTGCCATGATCACGCTCTTCACGTTTGGGCCTTACTTCGGGCTTCCCGATGCCAGTCCTTTCGTTATCAAGGCCATGCTGCTCTTGAAGTTCGCCGGTCTTAAGTATAGCGAAGATCGCGGCGGGTATCGCAAGGCGCCGAAAGGCAAGCTGCCTTATATCGACGACGCCGGCCTGATCGTTGGCGATTCGACGTTCATCCGCTTTCACATCGAGAAAAAATACGGTTTCGATTTTGACGCCGCTCTTACACCGGAGCAAAAGGCCGCCGCTTGGGCGGTCGAAAAAATGTGCGAGGAGCATCTCTATTTCGCCATGGTAGCGGCGCGCTGGCTCGATCACGCCAATTTTGCCAAGGGCCCGGCCCAATTCTTCAAGGCAGTCCCAACGCCGCTCCGGCCGGTGGTCCAAGGCCTGATTCGCCGCAAAGTTGAAAAGACATTGAAACTGCAAGGATTTGGCCGCCACACGCCAGCCGAGCAAAATGAACTCGCGATTGCCGATATCAATGTGCTTGGCATCCTTCTCGGGGACAAGCCGTTTTTGCTGGGGGAGAAGCCCTGCGGGGCGGATGCGACGGTGTTCGCCTTTGTTGCGGGTTTTTTGACCCCGGTATTCGCCACGCCAATCAGAACTGCGGCCGAAGGTCATAAAAATCTCACCGGCTACCGCGACCGGATCCTGCGGGAGTATTTCCAAGGCTAGGGCAAGGGACGGCCACGGCCTTTTTCTGCGCAACAAAAATTGCTTTTTGGCGGTTGACAGAAGGAGCTTTCCGAGTCCGCCCCGCAGCCCGGAATCACAGCTTCTCTGTTCGGCCGTGATCTGAGTTTTTTACAATCTGTAGGGCCCCGCTTGCCGTCCCCACCGACATATTGTGGTGAACAAACAAGGATTTGCGGCAAGTCAGCGATTCGGGCGCGATTCGTTCGTCTCCCGTTCGAACCGGAAACAGAGTGTTCGCGGTGGTCTCAGTGTGATACACAAGCGCCGTTGTGATACAGAGGGCCCAACGGGAGGTAAGCGCGAAAGGCATCCGGGTTGCGGCCGTTCCAATCGCGGCCTATCGCCGGAGCGGCGATAGGCCCAAGGCGACGGGCCGTTCCAGGCAAATTCGCCTTGTTGCAGCCGAATACCCATAAACCGTAACCGAAGCCGCACGCAGCCGATCTTTTCTCCGCGCCGGTTAGCCAATGAACATTTCCATTCCGGCCGCCAAAGCCTATTCGCGGGACCGCGCCAGCGGCGTGAACGTGCTGCTCGGGCCGACCAATACCGGCAAGACGCACTACGCTATCGAGCGGATGCTTTCCTACTCGAGCGGGATGATCGGCCTACCGCTCAGGCTACTCGCGCGCGAGGTCTATAACCATGCGGTGGAAAAGGCCGGCACGGCCGCTGTCGCGCTCATTACCGGCGAGGAAAAAATCAAGCCGGAATCGCCGCGCTACTGGGTTTCGACCGTCGAGGCGATGCCGCGCGGCCTCGATCTTGCTTTCGTGGCGGTGGATGAAATCCAGCTTGCGGCCGATCTCGACCGCGGCCATGTCTTCACCGACCGGCTGCTGCACCGGCGCGGGCGCGAGGAAACTTTGCTGATCGGTGCTGCGACCATGCACCGGGCCGTGCGCGACCTTTTGCCCGGCGCCCGGATTTTTGCGCGCCCGCGTCTTTCCAGGCTGAGTTTCGCGGGCGAAAAGAAAATGACCCGCCTGCCGCGCCGCAGCGCGATCGTCACCTTTTCCGTCGAGGATGTCTATGCGGTCGCCGAATGGATTAGGCGCCAGCGCGGCGGCGCGGCCGTCGTCCTCGGCGCGCTCTCGCCGCGCACCCGCAATGCCCAGGTGGACATGTATCAAAATGGCGATGTCGATTACATCGTCGCCACCGACGCGATCGGAATGGGGCTCAATCTCGACGTCGATCACATCGCCTTCGCGGCCGCCCGGAAGTTTGACGGCTGGCAGCACCGGCGCCTGACACCGGGCGAGCTCGGCCAGATCGCTGGCCGCGCTGGCCGCTACCTCCGCGACGGGACCTTCGGCACGACCGGGCGCTGCACCCC
>JBOHJU010000003.1:0-30738 GCA_050728755.1 Methylocella sp. | reverse complement strand
TCAATATTCCGCCTGGCGTCGAGGACGGGACGCGGATCCGTCTCGGCGGCGAAGGCGAGGCAGGGGCCAAGGGCGGCCCGGCGGGCGATCTTTACATCTTCGTGGCGACGAAGCCGCATCCTTTTTTTCGCCGCGACGGCGCCGATCTTTTTTGCCGGGTTCCGATCTCGATGGTCCAGGCGGCGCTCGGCGCGGAAGTCAGCGTCCACACCCTCGATGGCAGCGAAGCCAAGGTCAAAATCCCGGACGGCACTCAATCCGGCAAACAATTCAAGTTAAAAAACAAGGGCATGCCGGTGCTGAGATCGCGCGACACCGGCGATCTTTATATCGAGGTGACAGTTGAAACGCCGCAAAGTCTCACCAAGCGGCAACGCGAACTCCTCGCCGAATTCGAAGCGCTGTCCTCGACAAAAACGCATCCGGAATCGGCTGGCTTTTTTGCCCGGATGAAGGACTTCTTCGAGAATTTGAGCGGGCAGTGAGCCATTGGCGCCTGGAACCCTTGCTCGTTTCATTCATTTATGTTTTGTGACGCCTCGCCCTTAGCAGGCGATTTTGCGGGGAAGTATTCCCCGCGTCATGAGGGAGGATCTTTTTTTGCGTCGCCAGCCCGCGCGCGCGAATCGGCGCTACGCCTCAAAGCCCAACACCCCGATCGAAGAGCGGCTCGCCGACGAGGCACGCTTCTTTAGATCGTGGCTCGACAATCCAGCGGTGGCGGGCGCGGTCTCCCCGTCGGGACGATTTCTCGCGCGCATGATGGCACGTTACGTCGATCCGCGAAAAGCGGGACCTGTTGTCGAGCTGGGCCCGGGCACCGGCGCGATCACGGAGGCGCTTTTGGCGCGCGGCATCGCGCCAGGGCGGCTTTTTCTCGTCGAATTCGACCCCGGCTTCTGCAAGCTCCTTAAGCGGCGCTTTCCCGGCGTCCATGTCATCAAAGGGGATGCGTATCACTTGTCGCAGGCCTTAAAAGGCCGTCTTCGCGGTCCGCCGGCCGCGATCGTATCGAGCCTGCCGCTCTTGTTGAAACCCGAGACGCAAAGGCTTGCGCTCCTTGCCGATGCCTTCGATTGCATGCGCCCGGACGGGCGCTTCGTCCAATTCACTTATGGCCGCGCCTCGCCGGTGCCGCGTGACAAAGCATCGGCGCTCGATTTTCACGTCGAAGCTTCCCCGCCGGTCTGGTTGAACCTGCCGCCCGCGCGGGTCTGGATTTACCGGCGTCAGGCGCAGGTAGAAAACAGCGTGGTGCATAGACGGCTGAACCCGGCGCAGGAATTCTTCGACAAGCTCAAGCTAGGAACCGAAAAGGCCCATCTTGACTTGAAGAAAGAAATCACCGCCGCCAAAGCCAGGCTTCGAATCGAGATAAGAACCGGCCAAACGTCGCGACAGGGGCGGTGGGCGGACTCCGCTATCAGCAGCTCGGGTAAGCTGTCCGGCGTCGATCACTCGCGCCATCCATGATGAACGCGGCCGCCCTTGCCCCGCCAAACGCGGCCGCTCGGGAGAAACTTATCGTCGCGCTCGATTTCGCGACAATTCGGGAAGCCGAGGCGCTTGTGGCGACGCTCGGCGATAGCGCCGGTTTTTATAAAATTGGCTTGGAACTCGCCTATGGCGGAGGCTTGTCCTTTGCCAAGGATTTGATCAAGGACGGCAAACAGGTTTTTCTCGATCTTAAGCTGCACGATATTGCGGTCACGGTGAGCCGGGCGTGCGCCCAGGTCGCCGGTCTCGGCGCCAAGTTTCTGACGATTCACGCCTATCCACAAACCATGAAGGCGGCAAAATTAGCCGCGGCGGGCTCTTCGCTGCGCCTTCTTGGCGTGACCGTCCTGACATCTTACGACGACTGCGACCTCGCCGACGCTGGTTATGCCTATGGCGTCGCGGATCTCGTCGCGCGGCGCGTGGTGCAGGCCCGCGAAGCGGGCCTCGATGGTCTGATCCTTTCCGCCCAGGAGGTGGGCGCCGTGCGCGCGCGGTTTGGCCGAGATATGATCCTCGTGACGCCTGGAATAAGACCGGCTGGCGTGGCGGCCGCCGACCAGAAAAGAACCTTGACACCTGCCGCCGCCATTGCCGCCGGGGCGGATTATCTCGTCGTTGGCCGGCCGGTGACGCAGGCGAAAAATCCGCGGCGCGCGGCGGAGGCGATCATCGCGGAAATTGCTTCTGCCCAGTCCTGAAACGCAAGTCGCCGGGCGTACCTCCGGCCCGGCGCGCGGCCATGGCACGTGCTAAATCAGCGTGCCATGATCGCAGCGAGCATAGAAGAGCGCCATGACGGCGCGATGACGGAGGTCGTCGCTGAAGGCGCAAATTGGCAGCAAAAACGGCCCTTCGCCGCTTTTGCCCGCGCTTTTCCTTGCGGCCGCCGCGGATTAACGACAGGATAGGAGCGGGATCGCGGGAGATCGGCCATGGGGGATATGCGGCTCGTCGTTGCCGGAGCGGCCGGGCGCATGGGGCGCGTCCTCGTCGAGATCATTCGGCAAACGCCGGGCGCCCACCTCGCGGGCGCGATAGAGCAGCCTGATTCGATCGCCATCGGCCAAGACGCGGGGCTGCTCGCCGGATGTGGCCAAATGGGTGTCCCGATCAGCGGCGACGCTCTCGCAACCGTCGTGGGCGCGGACGGAATTCTCGATTTCACCACGCCCCAATCGACGATCGCACTCGCCGCACTCGCGGCACAGGCGCGTATTGTTCACGTGATCGGCACGACGGGTTTGGACGCGGATCATATAGCGAGGTTGGAGGCCGCCGCGCGTCATGCCGTCGTCGTGCGCTCGAGTAACATGAGCCTCGGCGTCAATCTCCTCGCCGCTCTCGTCGAAAAGGCCGCCCGCACGCTCGGGCCGGAATACGACATCGAGATCGTCGAAATGCATCACCGCATGAAGGCCGATGCGCCTTCCGGCACAGCGCTTCTCCTCGGCGAAGCGGCGGCGAAAGGACGTGGCGTCAAACTCGAGCAGCATTCGACTCGCGCGCGCGACGGTCACCCCGGCCTGCGCGGGATTGGAGATATCGGCTTTGCGTCGCTGCGTGGCGGGACCGTGACCGGGGATCACCAAGTGATTTTTGCGGGGCCGTGCGAAAGAGTCGAGCTCGCGCATGTCGCGGAAGACCGCAGCATTTTCGCGCGCGGAGCGGTGCAGGCTGCGCTCTGGGGCAAGGACCGAAAGCCGGGCCTTTATACGATGGCCGATGTGCTCGGCCTCGCCGGTTGAAATTTTATCCAACGCCGGTTCAATGGGGCAAGCGCGTCCCGGTCACCCCATATATTACATTCCGCTCCCAGTGCTTGCAAAAAAATACCTCGCATGACTCCGGGCTCCACGCATCCGGCTTTTTCCGCCCCCTATGCGCCAGAGGACGAGGTTTTTGCCGCCGAACTTCTCGCGCATGTTGGATTGGACACTGAGGCCGAGGCGCGGATCGACCGGCGCGCCTTGCGTCTCATAGACGCGGTGCGGGCGAAATCGATCCGCATCGGCGGGGTCGAAGATCTCTTGCGCGAATATTCCTTGTCGTCGGAGGAGGGTCTCGCTTTGATGGTGCTCGCCGAATCGCTTCTGCGGGTGCCCGACGATCTTACCGCCGACCGGCTCATCGAAGACAAGCTCGCCTCGGCGCATTGGAGCCGCCACGCCGGGGATTCAGAGGCGCTCCTCGTTTCGGCCGCCGCTTGGGCGCTTGGGGTCACCGCGCGCGTCATCGGCAAGGGCAAAACGGCGGAGGGGGTGGTCGCCGCGCTGGCGCACCGGATCGGCATGGGCGCCGTGCGCGCAGCCGCGCGGCGGGCCGTGCAGCTTATGGGGTCGCATTTCGTTTTCGGTCAAACGATCGAGGACGCCTTGGTGCGTGCCCGCTCGACGAACGGGCGGCTTTGTCGCTATTCCTTCGATATGCTGGGCGAAGGCGCGCGGACAACAGCTGGCGCACGGCGCTATTTTGCCTCATACGCGAAGGCGATTGAAGCAATCGGCTTGTCGGCTGGGCCCGGATCCCTGCTGGAGCGGCCGGGCATCTCGGTCAAGCTCTCGGCGTTGCATCCGCGCTACGAGCCTTTGTCGCGTCCACGTGTCCTCGCCGAGCTTACGCCTCGGGTTGCCGAGCTCGCGCGCGCGGCCAAACGGCACGATTTGAACTTCACCATCGATGCCGAGGAAGCCGAACGGCTTGAGCTTTCGCTCGACATCGCCGATTTGTTGCTGGCCGATCCCTCGCTCGCGGGATGGGGGGGGGTTGGTCTCGCGGTGCAGGCCTACCAAAAGCGCGCCTTGGCGGTGATCGATTACCTTGCCGCGGCGGCGCGCCGCTTCGATCGCCGTTTGATGCTGCGGCTCGTCAAAGGGGCTTATTGGGACACGGAAATCAAGCGGGCGCAGGAGCGGGGACTTCCCGATTACCCGGTATTTTCGCGCAAGGCGATGACTGATCTCAATTATCTCGCGTGCGCCAAAAAGCTCCTCGGCATGCGCGACATCGTCTATCCGCAATTTGCGACCCATAACGCGCTCACCATCGCGACAATCATCGAACTCGCCGGGGATATCGAAGGCTTTGAATTCCAGCGCCTCCACGGCATGGGCGGAGACCTTTTCGCGGCCTTGCGGTCCGAGATTCCCAAGCTTGCGTGCCGGATCTACGCGCCGGTCGGTGCTCACGAAAACCTGCTCGCCTATCTCGTGCGCCGTCTTCTTGAAAATGGCGCCAACTCCTCGTTCGTCGCGCGCCTTGGCGATCCGCATGTGCCGAGTTCCGAGCTTATCTTAAGGCCGCAAGCCATAATACGAGATAGCATTAGTGCCCGCGCGCGCCTGCCGCTGCCCGCGGAACTTCACATGCCCTTGCGCAAGACCGCTAACGGAATCGAATTCGGCGATCGCCATGCGCTTGCCGCTCTTACCGATCGAATCGCGAAGTCCGCGCGGAAGCGGGAAGCGGCGCCAATCGTCTCCGGCGTGCGGCGCGACGGAAGCGAGCGTGCGGTCGCTTCGCCGATCGACGGATCGAAGATTGGTGTCGTGCGCGAGGCCACGCCCGGCTTGTTGGCGGAAGCAATGCGCGAGGCGCGCGCGGGCTTCCGACTTTGGTCTCGCGTGCCGGCGGGCTCGCGCGCGGCCTGTCTCGAAAATGCCGCGAAACTCATTGAGTCAGAGGCGCCAGCGTTGCTCGGCCTGTTGCAAACCGAGGCAGGCAAGACACTGGAGGATGCGATCGGCGAATGGCGGGAGGCCATCGATTTCTGCCGTTATTACGCCCAAGAAGCGCGCCGGCTTTTTGCGAACGCGGCGGTCTTGCCCGGGCCTACCGGGGAAGACAACCAGCTCAATTGTCATGGGCGTGGCGTATTCGTCTGCATCAGTCCATGGAACTTTCCCTTGTCGATCTTTCTCGGCCAGGTCGCCGCGGCGCTTGCCGCCGGCAACAGCGTCCTCGCGAAACCCGCCGAACAGACCCCCTTGATCGCCACTATTGCCATCGAGCTACTCCACCGCGCCGGCGTGCCCGGCTCGGCATTGCATCTCTTGCCGGGGGACGGCGGGCTCGGTGCGAAGCTTATCGGCTTGCCCGGAGTCGCGGGGGTGGCTTTCACCGGCTCGATGGAAACCGCGACAAAGATCAATCGCGGGCTGGCCGCGAAGGACGGGCCAATTCCAGCGTTGATCGCGGAGACTGGCGGGATCAACACGATGATCGTCGATGCGACGGCCTTGCCCGAACAAGTTTGCGACGATGTCCTAGCGTCTGCTTTTCGCTCGGCCGGGCAGCGCTGCTCCGCGCTCCGGCTGCTTTGCGTGCAGGAGGATGTCGCGGACGAGATGATCGCGATGATCGCGGGCGCGGCGCGCGAACTCTTGGTCGGCGATCCGCGCGATACGCAAGTCCAGGTCGGCCCAGTCATCGATGGCCCCGCCAAGGCAAGCCTTGATGCACATATCGCACTGATGCGAAGCTCGGCGATTGTCCACTTCGCAGGCGAGATTCCTTCGCGCGCGCCGCCGGGCGGGTTTTATGTTGCGCCGCACATATTCGAACTTGCCGCCGTGGGCGATCTGAAACGCGAGATATTCGGTCCGGTTCTCCATGTCGTTCGTTACAAGGCGGCCGAGCTTGATGGCTTGCTCGATTCGATCGAAGCCAGCGGCTCCGGATTGACCTTGGGCGTGCATTCGCGAATCGACGCCACGATTGATCGTATTTTAGGCCGGCGGCTAGCGGGCAACTGCTACGTCAATCGCAATATGATCGGGGCCGTCGTTGGCACTCAGCCCTTCGGCGGGTTCAATCTGTCGGGCACGGGGCCGAAAGCCGGCGGGCCGCATTACCTCGGCCGTTTTTGTCTCGAACAAACGGTCTCGATCAACACCGCGGCGGTGGGCGGGAACGCGAGCCTCATCAACACCACTCAATGATCTGAAACAAATGCAATTGGCGGCGCTGGCAGGACAACCTGCCGAAAAGGATTTTCTTGTCAACTCATCCGTGCCAGATTGGCCGTATGGCTAAACAGCGTAACCGCGAAGAGGCGGTAAACACTCAGCTCGCAATCCTTATCTCAGGACTTGGCGTAACTGCGGATGCAGAGACGATCCATCTGCATGGGCTGCATCGGCCTGACGTGCTGTTTCAGCTTCGTGGCCTTCGCGTTGTCATCGAGGGCAAGTTCGTGGATCAGCCGAGCGCTCGGGAAGTGGTGCTTGAAGACGCACGGAAGCGTGTTCGGAGCGGAATCGCGCACATTGCCGCCGCTGCCGTCTATCCGCGCGCGCTCCGCAATGCGCCAACCACCAAAATCATCGATCTCCTCAAGACGGCGGAGCTAGAATACCGGATCGTCGCCGAAACGCGCGAGACGAATTGGTCCGAGGGGACACCCGCGTCACTCATGGACGCGTTGCGGCGCGCCCAAGAGGCTCTTACCAAGGATGACATTGTTGAAGAGACGGCGAAATCGCTTCGGATGCAACTGGAGGGCGTCGCAAAGCTGTGGGAGGGGCAGCAAGGCGCATGTGACCGGCTGTCGGACATTCTCGGGTTTGCCCCGCCGAAGGGAGAAACACGAGAGAAGGCCCGCGACCGGCGGGAAACCGCGGCGAAGGTTTCCGCTCTTGTGCTCGCGAATGCCTTTATTTTTCAGGAGCAGCTTCGGGAGACAGACGGCCAAATCACGTCTCTTCGCAAACTCGCAAATGAAAAGGACCTCGTGGGAGCAACCGCTAAGCATTGGAATTGGGTTTGGAAGACTATCAACTATGTCCCCATCTTCCAGCTTGGCGAGCGCGTTTTAAACGAGCTTCCCATCAATGCCCATTCGAAGCTCGCGGTCGATGCCCTCCTGAAAGAAGCGATATCGATTTGTTCGCAACAGGCAGCCCTTCGCCATGATCTTATGGGCCGCATTTATCATTGGCTCTTACATTACGCCAAATACCTTGGAACCTATTACACGTCGGTTCCGGCCGCGACGCTTCTCCTTAAGCTCGCTCTTGCCGCCGAGTGGCCGCAGGACTTTGGCGATCCCCTCGCGCTTGCCTCCTTCAAGGTCGCTGACCTTGCGTGCGGCACGGGCACGCTCCTCATGGCCGCCGCACAGGCTTTATCGGACGTCTACATTCGCCGTCGAGCGGAACACGATTTGCCGCTCGATATAAAAGACATGTCAACCTTGCATCGCGCGCTCATGGAGAATGTCCTTCATGGCTACGATGTCCTTCCTTCAGCATTGCATCTGACTGCATCGACTCTTGCAATGCTCGCTCCCGAGGTCGCGTTCGTCAAAATGAATCTTTATGTGTTGCCACTCGGCATGGATCGCGGAGACGTTCGCCTCGGCAGTCTCGATTTCTTTGGGACGGACGAGATCAGGACTCAGATGGCGCTCGATTATTCGCAGCTCGAATCCGTCCGAACCGGCGCTTCATCGAATGTCACGACGAAAGCCACGGTACCAGAGCTTGATTTGTGCGTGATGAATCCGCCATTCGTGCGAAGCGTCGGAGGGAATCTGCTCTTCGGCTCGCTCCCGGATGAGCGCGGCAGAATGAAAACAGAACTCAAGCGGCGTTTGCGTATGAACAAGATCAACGCCAGCGTGACGGCAGGGTTAGGAAGCGTCTTTGTCGCGCTGGCTGATCGTCACCTCAAAAAAAAAGATGCCAGGCTCGCGTTCGTGGTTCCGGCGGCATTTGCTTCTGGTGAAGCATCGGCCATTACGCGAAAGCTGATCGCTGGAAGCTACCACCTCGAAACGGTGGTAGCGAGCCACGACGCGGAACGCCTTTGCTTCTCAGAGAACGCAGACTATTCAGATATCTTGTTCATCGCTCGAAAACGAGACTCGACTGAGCGGGCCGGTCGAACCATTTTCATCAACCTTTGGCAAAACCCACGCTCCATTCATGAGGCTATCGACCTCGCCAATAGAATTGTTCACCTCCAAGACCCTGTCACGATAGAGGGCGTGGGCCTGACAACAATTTCCTGTACGAGTGGCAAGCTCGGCGAAATAGTCAGCCTTCCACATGCGGATGGTGAGGAGAACTGGACGGGCGCTTTGTTTGCTCAGACTGAATTGCTCAGAGCGTGCTGGAGCATCCATAAAGGAAAAATTAGAATCCCCGGCGATCCAACAATCTATGAACTCCCAACATGCCGCCTGGATAAACTAGGGGTCTTAGGATACGACCGCCGCGATATTCATGATGCATTCGAAGTTTCGACCCACGATTGGTCGCCTTACCCGGCATTCTGGAGTCACAAGGCTGACAAGGTCCGAACAATTTCGCAGAAGCCGATGGCCCAGCTATTGGCGCGCACGGTAGCTGCGAAGGGACGTAAACTTAAGAGCGCCACGGCCGTATGGGCAAAGGCCGGACGTATCTTGCTCGCTGAGCGACTAAGGACAAACACGCATCGAGTGATAGCCGTCGGGTTCTCAAAGGAAGTGCTTGGCAATACATGGTGGGCGTTTCGGACCGCGAGTTCCGATAGAAAGCAGGAAAAGGCACTATTACTATGGTTGAATAGCTCGCCCTCGATGCTTTTATATTTTGGCCGTCGTGTGATCACTGAGGGCGCATGGATGCAAATGAAAAAGCCAGCCTGGGCGGCTATGCCCGTGCTGGATGTGACAGCACTTTCTGAGCGCCAGATAACCGCACTCGCCGCCGCCTACGACGAGTTGGCGTCTGAGCAGTTGGAAGCGCTCGCCAAGCTCGACCATGATCCGAATCGTCGCCGCATTGATGACGCGTTATCGGGCGCGCTCGGTCTTCCCAGCCTCGGCCCTATCCGCGAATTGCTAGCACGAGAACCGGGCCTCACCGCGTGCGATATTGCCCCTCATCAAACTCAACCCGCCCTCGATCCTGATGAGCCCGAGGACGAGGACGCTTTGGTGTAGGAAGGAGGTTTTCCTTTCGCTACTGCCGCCGCCGAGCCTTGGACTGGATTTACGCAAGGGCTATTTTAGCTTTCGGAAGCTGCGCCAGCGGCTTCACGTGGGCAAAATGACATGCTATCCCCATCTCTCCGCTATCCCTAGCCGCCGTCGCAGGAACTTGAAGCATGAGCCAAACCGTCGCCAGCCGTACTGCCCCAAACCCATTTTTCGCGGCGGGGCTCGCGGCAGCCGATCCCGAAATCGCCAAGGCGATTGAGCTCGAACTCGGCCGCCAGCAACATGAAATCGAGCTAATCGCCTCCGAAAACATCGTCTCCAAGGCCGTGCTCGAAGCGCAAGGTTCGGTTTTGACCAACAAATATGCCGAGGGCTATCCCGGCCGGCGCTATTATGGCGGCTGCCAATTCGTCGATATCGCCGAAACTCTGGCGATCGAGCGCGTCACCCGACTGTTCGACTGCAAATTCGCCAATGTGCAGCCGCATTCCGGCAGCCAGGCGAACCAAGCTGTGTTTCTCGCGCTGTTGCAGCCTGGCGATATTTTTATGGGGCTCGACCTTGCCGCAGGCGGCCATCTGACTCATGGCTCGCCAGTAAATGTCTCCGGAAAATGGTTCAAGCCGGTTGCCTATGGCGTGCGCCGGAACGACCATCGAATCGACATGGATGGGGTCGCGCGGCTTGCCCGCGAGCACAAGCCGAAGCTCATCATCGCCGGCGGCTCGGGCTATCCGCGCTATTGGGATTTTGCCGGGTTCCGGGCGATCGCGGATTCGGTTGGCGCTTATTTCTTCGTCGACATGGCGCATTTTGCTGGGCTCGTCGCCGGCGGCGTGCATCCTTCGCCGCTCCCGCATGCCCATGTCGTCACCTCGACGACCCACAAGACTTTACGCGGCCCGCGCGGAGGGCTGGTTCTCACTAATGACGAGGCGATCGCCAAAAAAATCAATTCGGCGATATTTCCCGGCCTGCAGGGCGGGCCTCTGATGCATGTGATCGCGGCCAAGGCCGTCTCTTTCGGCGAGGCGCTCCGGCCCGAATTCAAGCTGCACGCGCGGCAGGTCGCCGACAACGCCAAGGCGCTTGCCGCGACGCTCACTGATCGCGGATACACGATTACCACCGGCGGCACCGACAACCATCTGATGCTGGTCGATCTGCGGCCAAAGCAGCTCACCGGCAAGGCGGCGGAAGCGGCGCTCGGGCGCGCCGGGATCACTTGCAACAAAAACGGCGTGCCGTTCGATACCGCGCCCCCCATGGTGACCTCCGGCATCCGCTTAGGGACGCCGGCCGCGACCTCGCGCGGTTTCGGCATCGCCGAATTCAAAAAGGTCGGCGAGCTGATCGCCGAAACGTTGGACGGGTTGGCCAAGCATCGCGAGCCGGGCAACGCCGCAGTCGAAGCCAAAGTCAAGGCAGGCGCGCGCGAGTTGACGGAGCGATTCCCGATTTATTGAGGCCGAGAATCGTTTGTGCCTTGAGTTAGCTGGAACGCGTTCTGGGCAAGGCCGTTCGCTCGCGTTGCAAAACAATGCTCGCAGGATTTTGTCGCGAACTTTGGCCGCGCTTTAATAGGATCATGCTTTGAGGCCGGTCCGCCATGCGGTGCCCTTATTGCGGCAGTCTCGAAACCCAAGTGAAGGACTCCCGCCCGGCCGGCGATCAGTCGGCCATTCGCCGCCGCCGCGCGTGTCCCGATTGCGGCGGCCGGTTCACGACGTTTGAGCGCGTGCAGCTGCGCGAATTGATGGTCGTGAAAAAATCCGGCCGGCGGGCGCCTTTCGATCGCGAAAAGCTTATGCGCTCGCTCGAGATCGCCTTGCGCAAGCGGCCCGTCGAGCCGGACCGGGTCGAGCGGATGGCGAATGGAATTGTGCGCCAGCTCGAAAGTCAAGGCGAGAGCGAAATTCCCAGCGGCCGGATCGGCGAGCTCGTCATGGAGGGTCTTCGCGGGCTCGACAGCGTCGCTTATGTGCGCTTCGCCTCGGTCTATCGCAATTTTCGCGAAGCGCGGGACTTTAACACGTTGATCGACGAACTCGCGAATGGCGAAGGCGAGGCCGCGGAAGACGAAACGACGCCGCCTCCTGCAATTGCGCGGCCGCCGGGCCTGGCATGATCCAATCTTGCGCGGACGCGCGGTTCATGGCGGCGGCTCTCGCCTTTGGGCGGCGCGGGCTCGGGCTTTGCGCGCCAAACCCCGCAGTCGGCGCTCTCGTCGTCAAGGATGGCATCATCGTCGCGCGCGGCTGGACCAAGCCCGGTGGCCGCCCGCATGCGGAAACCGAGTCTTTACGCGAGGCAGGGGCGCAAGCTCAAGGCGCGACGCTTTATGTGACGTTGGAACCTTGTAGCCATCATGGGCAGACGCCGCCCTGCACGGATGCGATTATCGCGGCAGGGGTAGGCCGTGTGGTCTATGCCGTCGACGATCCCGATCCCCGCGCATGCGGCGCGGGTGCGCAAATCCTGGCCGATGCCGGCATTGAAGTGACGCGCGGCGTGCTCGCGGAAGAGGCGCTGAGGACCAACCTCGGCCATTTTCTGCGCGTCACAGTAGGGCGCCCGATGGTCACACTAAAACTCGCCGTGACGGCGGATTCTTATGCCGCGGGGCCGGCCGGCGACCCGCGTCTTGTCGTTACGGGCGCGCCGGCGAATGGGCTCGTGCATATCATGCGCGCGATGCACGATGCGGTGATGACCGGCATCGGCACCATCTTGGCGGATGATTCCCTTTTGAGCGTGCGGCTTCCCGGCCTCGAAGACCGAACGCCTATGCGCGTGGTGCTCGATAGCGATCTGCGTCTGTCGCCACTAGTGCGGCTTGCCGGCACGGCGGCGAGGATTCCTACCCTGGCCATCGCCGGCGAAGGCGCAAGCGATGCGAGGGCCGAGCGCTTGCGCGAGGCGCGTATCGAGGTCGCACATGTGCGTCGCGACGCGGCCGGGCGCGTCGATCTTCGTGCCGCGTTGGAACTCTTGGCCGCGCGCGGCTTGACCCGGATTTTTTGCGAGGGCGGCCCGCGCGTGGCGGCGGGATTGATAGGGCAGGGGCTCGCCGATGAAGTCCTTATCTTCGCCGCGCCACAACCTCTCGGCCGGGACGGCGTTTTGGGCCTCGGCGCGGACACGGCGGCTCTGCTAGCCGATCCCACGCATTATCACCTCGCGGAAACGCGAATGATTGGAGCCGACCGGCTGACCCGTTACGAAAGAGTGGTTTGATGTTCACGGGCCTTGTGAGCGATGTCGGCGAGGTGGAACGGATTGACGAAGGGGCCAATTTACTCCGCCTGCGCATCGCCTGTTCCTATTCGGCTGGGGCGATCGTGCCCGGCGCATCGATCGCCTGCAGCGGCGCGTGCCTGACTGTCGTCGCGTGCGGCGAAAGCGGCAATCGCCGCTGGTTCGAGGCCGATGTTGGGACAGAAACGCTCGCATGCACGACCGCGCGGCACTGGAAGGCAGGCACGAGACTTAATCTCGAACGCCCGCTCAAACTAGGCGACGAGCTTGGCGGCCATATCGTCACTGGGCATGTGGATGGCGTGGCGGAAATTGTCGCGATCGCGGATTTCGATGGCATGCGGCGCATCGACATCAGGGCTCCGCATGACCTCGCGCGGTTCATCGCAGAAAAGGGCTCGGTCGCGCTCGATGGCACGTCGCTGACCGTCAACCGCGTGGACAGCGATAGGTTTTCGGTGCTGCTTATTCCGCACACCCTGAGAGTCACGACCTGGGGCGAAAGGCGCACTGGCGATGCAATCAATCTCGAGGTCGATCTGATCGCCCGTTACACCGCGCGGCTCGCCGGGGAGCGGTAGTGGATCAGCCTGAAACTTGCGGAATTATGTCGCTATTCCATTCGGATCGGCGAAGCATTGCCCCTGGTAGCCGGTCACCGAATCCTGCATAATGTACCCAAGCGAAAGGTTGATTCGTTCTCCTAACTGATCCCATCCCTCCGTGCCTGAACGGCCCCGAGCGCGAAGGCAGCCCGTACAAGGTGTAACAGCTATGAAGTATTCGAGCCACATTGCCGGAAACCTAGAGGATAAATAAGTGTCTTATGCCGAGCGTCTCGATCCGACTCCCCAATATGAGCCTTTGGGCTCCGTCTGGTATGGCGAAGAAGATGCGGAGCTGCTTGAGCGGCTTCTTTTGCTTTATCCCCGCAAGCGCCCGCGTCGGATTCTCGATGCGACAATCAACGGCGGCCGATTCTGGCGCAATAGTCCGCGGAAAGTCATAGGCCTGGACATAGACCCGAATCATCGTCCTGCCGTTTGTGGTGACAATGCCACTATGCCGTTTCGATCCGATATCTTTGACGTGGTGGTCTACGATCCGCCACACATACCGAACCAAGGGCGCGATCGCTCAAAGGATTTCAATATACGGTTCGGGCTTGGCGCCCGCTCCGCGAAAGAGCATGGCTACACCTTCGCCCATACCTATCCCGCTTTCATGGCGGAAGCCTATCGCGTCTTGAAAGAGGAAGGCGTTCTGTTTTCCAAGATCACCGATTACGTCCACAACCATCGTTACCAGTGGGCACATTTAGAGCTAATTCAAGCAGGCCAAAACGCAGGTTTCACGGCATGCGATTGCATCGTCAAGGTACGCAAGGGACCGATTATTGATCCGAAATGGAAGATTGCCCACCATACGCGGCGGCAACATTGCTATTGGATCGTGTTCCGAAAATCGAACCGCTGCGAGTGATTGCTTATTCTCGGCGCCTCTTTTCCCATTCCAGCAATAGACTACAGTTGGCCACGCGCAATCCTCGAATCTGGCATTTTCCGTCCGAACCGTCGAAATGGACATGAAAGACAAGGTGACCCTCTCGAAAAACATCCGCGCCAAGGCTCTGCCGACCGGTACGCTTCCCAACAGGCACGGGCTCGCAATTGACCCTTAAGTGTTGGGGCATCCCAAGGCTCGCGTTCGGTAGTGCATAGCTTGGTAATGCTGATGGAGTCGCTTTTCGTGCCGATGCCAGTCTCGGTCTTCAGCGAAATCTTGATGCCCTCGACCAATATATCGTGCCGAGGCTGATTGGTGCCTCCAGGCGTAATGATCGCGATCGGCTTATGGATGGCACGAAAGGTCCGCTCTACCAACGCCTCGAAATAAATTCCCTGAGGCGGGACGGTCGGATAGATTGAATGGTGCACGTCCACAAAGGATTTGAGCGCCAAAAGGAAGCCCGGATTGAAAAGAACGTTCTCATCCATGCTCGGATGATAGCATGGGCTGCCAGGCGGTTCGCCACGGCCCAGAGGAAGCGCCTGTTTACCCTGCCCCTACCGGAGAAATCCTGGAGAAATCCAGGCCGCCATGCTAAAAGCGCACCCCAATCATGCCCACGCTCGCCGAGCCTCTTGCACAGATCGATGACCGGGCCGATCGCGGCCGGGTTTCGCTTGCCGGCGCCACCCGGCGCGAGCTTGCTTTGGCGCTTGCCGAGGCAGGTGTGCCGGAGCGCGAAATCCACATGCGCGTGGCGCAACTCTGGTATTGGATTTACCACGCGGGCGCAACTTCCTTCGCTGCGATGGGCAATGTCGGCAAGGTTCTGCGCGCCGCCTTGGCCGAGCGGTTCACCCTTGCCCGCCCGAACATCGCCGCCGAACATATTTCCCGCGACGGAACGCGGAAATGGCTCCTCCGGCTCGACCCCACCGGCGCGCAAGACAATGGCGCCGAGGTCGAGTGCGTCTATATCCCAGAGAGCGATCGCGGCACGCTGTGCGTCTCAAGTCAGGTCGGCTGCACGCTTAGCTGCACGTTTTGCCGCACGGGAACGCAAAGGCTTGTCCGCAATTTGACCGCGCGCGAGATCATTTGCCAAGTATTGATCGCGCGGGAAAGACTTGGGGATTTTCCCGGACTGACGCCGCCAGGCGACGGGCTCGAGCCGGGCGACGGTCTTCGCGCGGTCTCGAACATCGTGTTCATGGGCATGGGCGAACCGCTCTATAATTTCGCCAATGTGCGCGACGCGGTGGCGGTCGTTGCCGATGGCGACGGCCTCGCGCTGTCGAAGCGGCGGATCACGGTCTCGACAGCCGGCGTCGTGCCGCGCATGGAGGAGCTTGGCCGCGAGACCGGCGCGATGCTCGCCATTTCGCTCCACGCGGTGCGCGATGAATTGCGCGACAAACTCGTGCCGCTCAACAAGAGATATCCGGTCAAGGACCTGCTTGCCGCCTGCCGGGCCTATCCCGGCGCTTCCAACGCGCGGCGCATCACTTTCGAATATGTGATGCTGAAGGACATCAACGATTCGCCCGCCGACGCGCGGGAGCTTGTCCGGCTGCTCAAAGGCATTCCGGCAAAAATCAATCTCATACCATTCAATCCTTGGCCCGGTGCGCCTTATGAATGTTCGGACTGGGGGCGCATCGAGAAGTTTTCCGGCATTGTGTTTGACGCGGGCTATGCGAGCCCGGTGCGCACCCCGCGCGGGCGCGACATCATGGCAGCCTGCGGGCAATTGAAGAGCGAAACCGAAAAGCTGCGGGCGCGGGCAAGGCTCGCGGTGCATGAAGGGCTGGTTTAGGGCGTTGCCAAGCTCTTCGGCCAACTCCAAGAGTCCAACCTTCGCGCGAGCCACCAATTCGTCACCAAATCATGCCAAGGGACGCGGCTGCCCCGGCCGTGGAAGCCGAGATGGCCGCCGCGCGGAGTCAGCGCCGTCTCGATTATTGGCAGGCGCGGCCAGTCGATCGCGGTGTAGCACGCCGCCGGAATCCAAGGGTCGTCCAGCGCGTGGAGGATCAGAGTTGGCCGCGATATACCGGCAAGGAAGTGCTTGGCGGCATTGCTTTCGTAATAGTGTCGGGCATCAAGGTAGCCGAAGCGCGGCGCGATGAAGCGGTCGTCGAATTCATAGACGTTCTTGGCGGCGGCGATGGCGGCGCGTTCGGCCGCGCTAACCCCCGCGCCTGGCGCCAGCGCCTCGCGTTTCATCGCATCGAGCATGTAACGGTGATAGAAGAAGTTGCGCCGGCTCATCATCCGGGCACAGGTCGCCGCCAGGTCGATCGGGGCGGATACCACGGCGGCGGCCAGCACCGGCCGGCCGTGACTGCCTTCGCCCATGAATTTCAGGACGAGATTGCCGCCCAGCGAATGGCCGAGCAGGACGATCCCACAGCGGGTAAGATCAGCCGGCAGTCCGCGCAGGGCGTCCGCCAAATCCCCGGTGCGGCCGGCATGGTAGTGCCCGGCGGCAGTCGGGAGCGACGGGAGGGCTCCGCGCAGGTTGAGGCGTAAGACCGGCCAGCCTTGGCCGACGAGATGCCGCGTGCTTGCCACCACTGATCTGCTCGCCTCGGAGCCCGCGAGGCCATGCACGAGCACGACGAGCGGCCTGGCGATGGGTCCGGCCTGCCGGTCGAGCCGCGCCGCCAGCTTCTCGCCGCCGGACACCGGCAGCAGCAGCCGCTCGCCGCCAGACAGGTCCGGCGAGTAGCCACGCAGGAGATTGCGGAGAGTCTGCAGGTCGGCCCCGAACCAAGGCGGCCGTTCCCGGAACGGCGGAATCGTCCCGGCCATGCCATCCCGCGCGGACGGCGCTGCCCACTTTGGCGACAAGCCAATTGGCGCTGGCGAGCGCGGACCCACCAAATTGGAACCCTTCCTCTATTGCAACGAGCTCGCGCGGCATCCTCGCCGGAAACCAAATCCGAACATAGTGAATGCGACCAGTCCGAACAAAATTTATCCCGCGCGAAAGGCGGGCCAGGCCATTGGCGGAACCAAAGCGACGCCGCCTGGCCGGACAACCCCATCAATCTAGAGCGGCGCAAAGGAGCCCATTCAATCGCCGCAAAAGCAGCCCAAATTTCTCCACCCGAGCGCTTTTGATGGCTCTGAGTGTGATAGTCGCGGGGCTCGATGGGCACGATAAGGACCGGCACCGTGCCCGCCGCCAGAGGCAAGTTTTAGCTAGGGCATCTGGTACTTGCCGGGCCGGAACAGTGGATGGTACTGAGAAACGATCTTGAAGACCCGTCTTCTCGATGGTTTGAGGTGCCGGAACGTCGGTTTTCCGCGCGGTCTCAAAAATTAGCCATTCATGAAAGTCGCGCGGCGTGAAGTTTCCTTTTCCGGTTCTCCTTTGCGACATTGGCGGCACGAATGCGCGGTTCGCGCTTGTGCCAGCCCCCGGCGCACCGCTCGCGGCGGGGCCGCATCTTAAGACCAACGATTTCCCCGGCCTCGAAGACGCCGTCGCGGAAGTCTTCGAAGGACTCGGGGCGAAGCCGCGATCATTGATCGCTTGCGCCGCCGGCCCGGTCAGCGGGCGCGCCGTCAAGATGACCAATGCGGACTGGACGATCGACGGCGCGGAGGTCGCGGCGAAGGCCGGGCTCGATCAGGGCCTGCTCCTCAATGATTTCGAAGCGCAGGCTTTTAGCCTGCCGGTCCTCGAACTTGGCTCGGAACTTGGTTGGGTCCAGCCGATCGGCGCCTTCGCGCCAAGGCCCGGCACACAACTTATCCTGGGGCTAGGCACCGGCCTTGGCGTGGCGGCCTTGCTCGACATCGAAAGCCGTCATTTTGCGTTGGCGAGCGAGGCGGGGCATATGGGTTTCGGACCGCTCGGAGCCGAAGAAATCGCGCTTTGGCCGCATCTCGACACAGGCTCGCTTGGCCGGATCAGCGCCGAGACAGTCCTCTCTGGGCCGGGGCTTATGCGGCTTCACCGGGCGCGATGCAGGGCGGCTGGCGAGGAAGCGGGGGAATCCAGCGAAATCGTATTGATCGAAAGGGCGCACGCGCAACCTGAGGGCGAGGAAGCGGCGACTCTGCGGCTGTGCTGGGCTCTGACCGCCCGTTTTGCGGGCGATCTCGCCCTCACTTTCCTGGCCCACGGGGGCGTTACCTTTTCGGGCGGGATTTTGCCAAGGATCGTGGAGTTTTGCGATGGGCAAAAATTTCGCGCGGCGTTCGAGGATAAGGCGCCCTATGGCGAGATGATGCGCGCCATCGGCACGCGGCTTATCGTTTCCGAAGACGCGGTTCTCGCCGGCATGGCCGCGATCGCGAGCGCGCCACGAAATTATGCCATCGATTACGCGAATCGCGCCTGGCGCTGAGATCTCGCCCCGCTCCGAACCGCCGATCGCACGCCGGCCCATCGGCGCCACGAAGTGGCATCTCCTCTTGCCCAGGCCCCCGGCTCCCCGTTACTTCGGCGCGAGCACCATGATCATCTGGCGGCCTTCCATGGAAGGTTCGGCTTCGACCTTGGCGATGCTCAAGGTCTCGGATTTCACCCGTTCGAGCAGCCGGAAACCCAGATCCTGATGCGCCATCTCGCGCCCGCGAAACCGCAAGGTGACTTTCACCTTGTCGCCCTCCTCGAAAAACCGGCGGACGGCCTTCATCTTGACGCCGTAATCATGGTCGTCGATTCCCGGCCGCAGCTTGATCTCCTTGATCTCGACGACCTTTTGCTTTTTCCGGGCTTCCGCGGATTTTTTCTGTTCCAGAAAGCGGAATTTGCCGTAATCGAGAATCTTGCAGACCGGGGGATTGGCCGCCGGAACGATTTCGACAAGATCAAGTCCCGCTTCATCGGCCGATTGCTGGGCTTGAATAATCTCCACTACACCCCGGTTTTGGCCTTCGGCATCGATTAATTGAACTTCGCGAGCGTGGATTTCCCGGTTTATACGCGGCCCGTCCTTCTGCGGAACGGGGGGAGCCTTCATTGGGCGGCGAATGGCTTATTCTCCTATGGCGGACAAATCGAACCCGGCAGCGCCCGCGAATCAGTAATGATCTTCACGGCAATTGCCGGACCCCGGTAAAACATCGGTTGATTGCGGCGCGAAGTCAATGATGAGATCGCTTGGCCGCGCGCGAAAATGAGGACTTTGCCAGTCCCACGCCAACGAGCCGGCATCCGGTGCGCCGGAAGCTCTTGCGATCACCGCTCGGCGCCGCGCCGCGCATCGACGTAGGCTTCGAGAGTTGCAGCGCACGACTGTTCGTCCGAAAAGCACGTCTCGACATGTTTCTTGGCGCGCGACGAGAGCCCGCCGCCGGCTGTGGCTCCGAGGTTTAAAACCGTGGCGATCGCTAGCGCAAGCGCCGCCGCGTCGCCTGGCGGGACGAGAAAGCCGGTGCGCGAGGACTCCGCGACCATCGGCGGCGCGAGTACGGTTTCAGGCGCGCCAGCCAGATTGGCGGCAATGACCGGCGTCCCCATGGCCTGGGCCTGGACCGCAGCGCCGCCGAAAGCGCGCGCCTCGGTCGCGGGCACGACAACGATCGAAGCGGCGAGAAGCGCCGCCGGCATATCGCAATGGCCGGCGCGGTACATGAGCCCTTGCAGCCCTTCCGCCGCAATGGCGCTGTCGATGCCGCGGTCAAGCGCGCTGTTTTCGTCCCTGTCGGAGGCAAGGATGAATTTCACCCCGGCGAGGCCGCTTCGCAATAAAAGTCCCGCCGCCTGGATTAAAATTTTGTGACCGCTGCCGAGGCGTGTCCGTGCCGGCAGAAGCACAATTCGCTCATCCGGCGCGACCTTAAAGTGCCGTCGCGCCGCCTGCACGCGGGCGAGCGTAACCGCGTCCGGCGTGAAAACTTGGCAATCGAGCCCATGATGAACGACGCGGATTTTTCCCGCCGCCGGCGGATGGAGGTGGGCGGCGAGGCGCGCGGCGAAGTTTGAATCGGCGAGCACCACGTCGCCGCGCGCCAACCCCGAGTTATAGCGGCGCGCAATGGAGTTGGAGCCTTGGCAAACAGAGGGAAAAGTGGTGACGAAGGGCGTCGTCGTGAGGCGTGTCGCGGCAAGGGCCACCCAGGCCAAGGCGCGTGAGCGGACATGCACGATGCCGGCGTTTTCCGTCGCGATAAGGCGCACGAGACGGCGCGCGTTCACGGCCATGGCGAGCGGGTTTGTGGTGCGCGAGGGAAACCGCACAAAGACGCCGCCCTTGGCTTGCAGCTCGCCCTCCAGCCGGCCGCCTGCACAAGCAACGAGCGCCCGCGCGCCCGCCGCGCCAAGTGCCGCCGCGATTTCAATCGCCGCGCGGGCCGTGGGGGTGGCGTCAAGGCCGGGAACGATTTGAAGCACGGTGACGCCGGCCAGCGGATGCGCGGCCCTGTCCTTGAACGGTAAGCTGAATACTTGCGGCATCGGGCGAGAGGACATCAACAAGCTTGGACGCCAACCTTAAAGCCGGGACTTGTTAATATTCATCAAGCGAGCTTAGCAGTGAACCGGAACAAACCGCAAACAAGAGCCGGGACGGATCGCCGCCATTCGCGATTTCAGCGTGGCCGCGAAGGCCTTGCCCGAAAAAGGCGGAGCGGGCTGATCGCGCTTCCGAAGCGATTGATGGCTGGCGGCAAGCGTGAAATCCTTTCGATCGCCGACCGTGGACCCGCATCGCGAAGAAAACCAGGGCGCTTGCCAATAGCCTGAAGGAGCTCCGCTCGGCCACGCGATGGCCGCACGATGCGGGTCAGGCAAAAATCGCCGGCGGCTTGGTTTCGCCGCAAGGCGCAGTGGACGTTGCAGCGTCCGCCCCTTCAATATTGGCACTATTAATCGCTTGACCGGTAGCATCGGGCCTGGCACAGTCCCTCCGCCTATCGTGGTCCGTCGATCCGGCGTCGGCGGATTGCCCGCATTAAATCAATATTAAGGTGCGAGCGATTTCCGGTTGCGAATGAATAGTATTGGAAATTGTCATCCGTAGTTGCTCTTTAACTAAATTTTTCTATAAAATGTGTGCTTAAAGAGGATGTTTTGATGTTGACTTTCGGCGTGCGGTGAGCGATAAGTGTGATCGTAGACATACCTCCAAAAACGCAAGCATAATCAATATAGCATCCGGGACCAGTTCGGTACCCGAGGGGTGTTGTAGTATTGCCTTCGCGTTAGCGCGTTCAACGCGCTCGGAGATCTCGGAGATTAAGGAGTTTAGAGATGACTATTCAAGCATTTGCTACGAAAGTGGAGGAGTTCAATCCGATTCAGGCGAAAGACATTGACGCCGAATTGGAGCGCAGCCTGACGCATGAGTGGGATGCCCAAATCGTTACATATCCAAACGAGCGCTTTCCTTTCAACGAATGGATATTGAACCGCGTTCGCATGATGGGATATGACCTGGATGCGCTGGATAACCTGCATCTAGTGGTCCCGCAAAAGGAAGTCTTCAAGGTCACGAAGCAGCTCTGCGCCGATACGAACCTGCCCGAGTTCAGGCGGATGGTCAACCGCTTTGTCCGCGAGGTCGCGGTCCCTAAGGGCAAATTGCGGCCGCCGATCGCGGTGCAGCGGTTCATGAACGTGCGCATCATGCTGCCGACCACGCCGGATTTGTTCTTCCCCTACCACACCGGCTTGCTCTACGGTCACGGCGTCGCCTCGCGCAGCCTTTGGCTGCCATTCGTCGACGTGACGGCGGATGAGGATCGCTCAAGGTCGATGCAGATCATCGGCATTATAAGATCGCGCGAACTGATCAAAATCGCGATCGATAAGCGGCTCGGCATGGATGAGATGACGGAACTCTTCGGCAAGGAAAGCCATCAGATCAAGGCCAAGCCGGGCAGCTGCTGCTTCTTTTCGCAGGAGAACATCCACGGCTCCGGCAGGCCGAACACAACCGGCAAGACGCGGGTCAGCATGGATTTCCGGCTCGCCGAGGGCATGTATGGCGATCTGCTGGGGCGGAAAATCCCGGCCGGTTATTCCCACCTGATCCCCGAGACCGAGGAGGAGGAGGAAAGGCTGGCGCAGCGGCCGTCGCGGGAAAAAGTGTTCGACAACGGAAAAAACACCATGTTCTATGTCGGCAACAACACCTCCGCAACCTACCCGATTCCAGTGCACCTGCAGCGCTACATGCTGTTGGATTACAGCGAGAGGCATGGTCTCACCGC
Organism: Methylocella sp.; assembly: GCA_050728755.1. GTDB lineage: Bacteria > Pseudomonadota > Alphaproteobacteria > Rhizobiales > Beijerinckiaceae > Methylocapsa. The sequence goes on along the minus strand of JBOHJU010000003.1, from coordinate 8,375 downwards.
AGATTTAGAGCTGTTCGATCTGGAGGACATGCTGCATCTGCCGACATTGTGGCATATCGTCGAACACCGGAATGTCAATCTCGTCATGTACAGCATCTTTGCCCTTCCGGAAGAGGAGGAAGACCGCAATCGCATGCTCGAGATTGCCCTCAAGAAGGGGATGATCCTGCACTTCGTCAACGAGGACATCGCGTTGACTTCGGCCGAAGATCTGGCGACCATTAAGAGCTATCTCGCGTTCTCCAAATATGGCAAATCGCGGCTGCCGGTCGGGCTGCCGCTGTCCGACCTCAGCAGGGCGTATTTCAATAAATGGTCGGCCTCACTGGCGGAATGGCGTAACTAGCGAGAATAGGGGAGTGCCTTGCCGGCTTAATCTTTGGAGCGAGGCCGCCATCCAATGAACCCTCCGCCGAATGCCCTCGCAAGCGCCGGTCTCGCGGTGGACCAGAGGCCGGCGCCGGTTGCTGGGATAGCCGAGGCTGGAAGGAGCCTTGGCAGGCTCCATGCTGTGCCGGTGCGCGAAGCCGTCTCCTCTTCCCACTGGCTGGCGGAAGCGGCCTATCGAGGCTTCGAGATCCTGGCCGCTTTGTCCGGACTGGTGGCGGGGCTTCCGCTGCTGCTGATCTTGGCTGCCCTGGTTTGCTGCGACTCGCCCGGGCCGGCGCTTTTTTTGCACAAACGGCCGGGACGCTCAAGGATCATGCACGGCCGCGATCTCAAAGGCCGCGCGGATCTGCAGCCGCCGCCGGGCGGCTTCGACGCTGATAGTTTTTATTACGTGCCAAGCTATTTCACCCTTGTGAAGTTCCGCACGATGTACAGCGATTCGAGGACTCGTTTTCCCGAGTTCTACGCTTACAAATATACGCTGGACGAGTTCCGCCACCAGTATCCCACGATTCAGCACGATCCTCGGGTCACTCGGGCGGGACGGATTCTGCGCAAGCTTTCCATCGACGAGCTGCCGAACTTGTGGTCGGTGCTAGCCGGCAACTTGCGGCTCGTCGGGCCGCGTCCGGAGGCTCCCGAGGTTTTGCGGTACTATAGCCCCGAAGAAATGTACAAGTTCTCCTGCAAGCCCGGGATCACCGGCCTCGCGCAAATAAACGGCCGCGGGTTTTTGAATTGGGGCGAGACCATAGGCTTCGACCTGCAATATCTCCGCACGCGGAGCGTCGGGCTGGACCTGAAAATCATCCTCATGACCTTGATGCGCGTTAGTACGCGGCATGGCGCGTTTTGAGACCACCTTGAGCACCGAAGCGCCATGACCCCCAGCTTAAACTTCCTCGTGCTGGCGCTTGCCGTCGTTGCGCTTCCGGTGGCGGTGTTGCGCTTTTCGGGGTTGAAGGGCCTGGTGCCGCTGGTCGTTGTTCAGATCATGGTGGGCATCGCTTTGGGACCATCGGTGCTCGGCCGGGTGGCCCCCGCATTATTTCAGATGTTCATCAATCCTGCATCGCTGGCATCCCTTTCCGGCATCGGCTCGATCGCGGTTCTGATTTTCGGCCTGACGACCGGCCTGCATCTGGGGCCCGGCATATTGCGCGACAACGGGCGCATGTTCTCGGTCGTGGCCGCCGCGAATGTTATGGTTCCGACCGCATTGGGCTGTCTCGCCGGGTACTGGATCCTCGCTCGCCATCCAGACGAGCTGCCGCCGGGTATCAGTTCCGCCGAATTCGCGGTGGCGGTCGGGATCTGTACGGGCATGACCGCGCTTCCTGTCCTTGGGGCGGTCCTGCGCGAAATGGATTTGCTGGGCAGCCGTATCGGCCATCTCGCGCTTGGGATCGCCGGCGTCAACGATGCGTCCCTTTGGATACTTCTGAGTGTCCTGTTGACGGCCAGGGCGGGGCAGGTGGCCGGAGGACCCGCCGGTCTCGCCACCCTCCTGTTGGTGCCGCTCTATCTGATCTTCATGGGACGGGTCGTGCGGCCGCTGCTCGGCCGCATGGTAGTTGCCCGGATGCGGGACGAAATGGTCGACGAGCGCGCTTTGGCCGTCGTGGGCGCCGTGACCATCGCCTCCGCCTTGGCCACGGAGACAATGGGATTGCATTACATTATCGGCGCCTTCGTCACCGGCGCCGTGATGCCGGCGAATTTGCGTAAGCCCATCCTAGATCGGCTGCAGGTGCTCACGGTAGTACTGTTGATGCCCTTCTTCTTTGCATTGACCGGACTGCGAACCCTGATCGACCCCGGCTCGTCTGCATTCCTCGAGGTCTTTCTCGTTGCAACGGCGGTCGCCACGGTCGGCATTGTTGGCGGAACCGCGGTGGCCGCCCGCCTCACCGGTGCTTCGTGGCCGTTCGCCCTGGGGCTCGGAGCGCTGCTGCAGACCAAAGGCCTGATGGAAGTGATCGTGCTGACGGTCCTCTTGGATTCCGGGATCATTTCCGCCAATGTCTTCGCGGCGCTGGTCATGATGGCGGTCGTCAGCACGGCCCTCGCCATGCCCCTTGCCCGGCTAGTGCTCGCCCGTGAGGCCGTGGCTGGCCAGCCGATCTGAAACACAATTTCGGAAAATCGACAATCGCCCTTTTCGATTGATGCCTCGGGTGGTGAGTCGAACGTGTGGCTCTGGCGATGATCCGGCCTTCGCTAAAGCCGCGGCAGTGGTGGTGTACGAGAGGGCGGCTTGGCTCAGGGCGACGAACCGAGCCTGCCGGTCTGCTGGAACGTTGACCGGAGGCCGGGCCCCCCCGCCGGCTGTTGATTTAGCTGGCGGTGTATCTGTGTTAGCTTGCAAGCATGAGTGCGATCGCAAAGGTACCGGTCAGGATGACCGTCGCGGAATTCCTCGCCTGGGACGCGGGGGATGGCCGGCTGTGGCAGCTCATCGACGGCGAGCCGCAAGCGATGGCGCCCGCGAACCGGACGCATGGCGCTGTACAGGGCGAGCTTTGCAGCCTGATCCGCAATCATCTGTTGGAGAGGGCGAGTTTATGCTGTGTTCTCGTGACTCCGGGCGTTGTCCCACGGGTTCAGGCGGAACATAATGTCCGGATCCCGGACCTGGCGGTGACCTGCTCGGACTATGAGTCCGAGGAGCCGGTCATTTCCGATCCTGTCTTGATCGTTGAGATTCTCTCGCCGGGCAATGCGGCCGAAACCTGCGCCAACGTCTGGGCCTACACGACGATTCCAAGCGTCCGGGAAATCGTTGTGCTGCGGACGGTTTCAATCGGCGCCGAACTTTTGCGCCGCCGCGCGGATGGGTCCTGGCCGCGGACGCCGGAAGCGATCGAAGTGGGGAACCTTGTGCTCGAAAGCATCGGATTCCAGGCGCCGCTGGCAGCTCTCTACAGGACGACGCGCCTGGCGGGCCGCGCGGGCGCCGCCCATGGCTGAGCGCCGTTCGGCGAACGCCAGGATTTGTTGTCCGGATCCAGTTGCGGGTTAATTTAGCCGGCGGTGTATTTGTGTTAGCTTGCAAGCATGAGTGCGATCGCAAAGGTACCGGTCAGGATGACCGTCGCGGAGTTCCTCGCCTGGGACGCGGGGGATGGCCGGCTGTGGCAGCTCGTGGATGGAGAGCCGCAAGCGATGGCGCCCGCGAACCGGACGCATGGTGCCATACAGGCCGAGCTATGCAGGCTGATCGCGAACGATCTCGCGGAGAAATCAGGCCTTTGCAGTGTGCTCGCGAATCCGGGCGTTGTCCCACGGGTTCAGGCGGAACATAATGTCCGGATCCCGGATCTGGCGGTGACCTGCTCGGACTATGAGTCCGAGGAGCCGGTCATTTCCGATCCTGTCTTGATCGTTGAGATTCTCTCGCCGGGCAATGCGGCCGAAACCTGGGCCAACGTCTGGGCCTACACGACGATTCCAAGCGTCCGGGAAATCGTTGTGCTGCGGACGGTTTCAATCGGCGCCGAACTTTTGCGCCGCCGTGAGGATGGGTCCTGGCCGCGGACGCCGGAAGCGATCGAGGCGGGGAACCTTGTGCTCGAAAGCATCGGATTCCAGGCGCCGCTAGCAGCTCTCTACAGGACGACGCGCCTGGCGGGCCGCGCGGGCGCCGCCCATGGCTGAGCGCCGAAGGCCGAGAAAATGATTCGACACTCAACGCGCCGCGAGTCCAATCGACGTTCCATATGAGGTTGCGGGGTAAGCCGCTTCCGGCGTTCCTACTTCGTTGCACGGGCCTTCATGGCATCAACGGCCAAGCTCTTGCCGACAGACCAAACCGCGCCCGGCACGCGATGGCTATCGGCGATCGCCGCCTCAAAGGCGCGTTCGATCCACTCGCAATCAGAATCCGTTATGATGAGCGCCGGAAGAAGCTTCACGGTGTGGTTCGCATGGCCCGCGACCTGGGCCAGAATTTTATGATTCTTAAACAGCGGAATTGTGATGAGCTGGCAAAACAGGCCAGGGTTCACCGCTTCGAGCAGTGTCCAAGCAGCCTTAAGCTTTAGCGAACGGGGCGGCCCGAATTCGATGCCGATCATGAGGCCCTTCCCGCGCACCGTTCGCACGAGTTCGTACCGCTCCGCCATGGCCTCGAAGGAGGCAAGAAGCCTTGCTCCTGTCTGTGCGGCCCTTTGAACGAGCCCTTCGGATTCGATCACTTCGAGAGCGGCGAGGCCGGCCGCCATGGCAAGATCGTTCTTTGCAAAGGTCGAGCCATGCACCACGGCCCGGTCCATGCGATTGAACACTTTTGCAAAGATCGCCTTGCGGGTTAACACCGCGCCGATAGGCACATGGCCGCCGGAGAGCGTCTTGGCGAGCACGATGATGTCGGGCTCGACGCCCCAATGTTCGATGGCGAGGAATCGTCCAGTGCGGCCGAGTCCGGTCTGGATTTCGTCGGCGACGAACAAGGTCCCATATTTGCGGCACAGGGCCTGCGCACCGCGAAGATAGCGATCGTCCGGAAGATTGACTCCCTTGCCTTGGATCGGTTCGACGATGAAGGCCGCGACATCGCGCGTGGACAAGGCTCTTTCCAAAGCGGTAAGATTGTTGAATGGAATTGCGGCGCACGCAGCGACGAATGGACCGAAGCCCTCCCTAAAAATGCCATCGCCGTTCACCGACAGGGCGCCATAGGTCAAACCATGAAAGGCGTGATGGCAATAGACAATGCCGGGGCGCCGCGTGGCACGGCGGGCGAATTTCAGCGCGGCCTCGACAGCCTCCGACCCGGAATTCGTAAAAAAAACCTTGTCGAGAAACGGGACAAAACCAAGCAACCGCTCGGCGAGCAGGCCGGCAAGAACGGACACGTCCATTTGCACGAGATTGGGCAGATCGCTCGCAAGGACACTGTTCAAGGTTTCGCGCAGTAAAGGATGGTTGCGGCCGATTGCAAAAACGCCCCATCCGCTGAGGAGGTCAAGATAGCGGTTGCCGGCGCGATCGAACAGATATTGGCCTTGGCCACCGCAAAAGCCGACGTCGAAGCCTAGCGTCTGCACCACCCGCACCATCATCTCGTTCAAATGCCGGGCGTGCAGACCATAGCGCTCCGCTTCACGCTCGGCCAGCATGGCGCCGATATCAAAGGGCCGGCCGTTCCGGTCGGATTTCATCTCGTGAACCGTGTCTCTCATATTCGAGGCCTCATTCGCGCAACAACGAGTGAAGCCTTTGCCGGCATGCCGGCCCGCTCACGCCCCTCCGGCCAACCCGCCGGGGAGCTCGCATCAATCGGCGACCTCGAATCAAATTCATACCAATCGCGGCAGGTAAAGGAAAACCTGGCCCAAAAGCCGTCCCCTAACATTCCGGCCGAATTAAAGATAGTAGCCACGCTTAAGCGGCAGGGGATTGGCGGTAGCGGAATAGCCTTTGATTAAACTGGAATAATTTGATCCAAACGCGCCGCACCAATTCGGAGAGGCTCGTAGCGCGGGCGGACGGAAGCTCCGGGGCTCCATTGCCGGCAAAGCGAGCGCAATGGAAGCAGGCGGCTAGAGAGAGGCGCCCTCGTGCTTCGAGACGCGCGCTTCGCGCGCTCCTCAGCATGAGGGCGCGGCGCTCAATATTGCCCGGCTAGCGAGCTTTCGAGGAGCGAGGTCTCGTCCGGCGTGAGATCGAAAAGCTGGTAGACGATGGCGTCGATCTCGCGCTCGGCCTGCTCGATCTCCACCGTCAGGCGGCGCACCTTTTCGCCTTCCTCGCGAAGAAAAGCTTCCCATTCGTTGCGCTGCTTTAGGGGAATATCGGCCTTAAACGCTTTCTTGATTTCGGCTTGGAAGGACTTGAAGTCGAGTTTCCACCATTCCTCCAGGCGGGTGGTGAGTTTTGGCTTGCGGTCATGCGGGCAGAGGTCGGGGATGCGGCGGAGAAGCGCTTTCTGCGTTTCGTAGCGGTTCTCGGCAAGTTGTGTGCTTAAACCACCAAGTGCTCTTAGTTCATGCCAATGTCGTGAAGAGCGGTCAGCAGACGGCAACGGGCATATATGTTGGGCGGTTGCTTCCCGATAACCGCCGCTTTTGGGCACGCTGTCCGAAATGAAACAGAACCAAATAGTTCTTGAGTTTAAGTATGCGGCAAGTGCGACATCCTCCGTTGGGAAGAAGTAAGCCTTATTTATTGGATAGTATTCGTTTCTATCAAAACAAAATTCAGGTTGGTCAAGTATTTGAGGCCAAATTATCTTCGGCTTTTGCATAGCGCTCTGATACGCCAACTGCGCCTGCTGCAATTCAAACCATTCCTGCTTTGTCGCGCGGGCTTCGAGCTTAGCCTTGAAGGGCAGCAAATGGTCGCGAATCGCCGGGTAATCGTCTATGTTGATCTTATCGCCTGTTTCAAAAGCCTCGTCCTCATCCTGAGGAGGCGCGAAGCGCCGTCTCGAAGGATGCGGAGCCCACGAAGCCTGCGTCTCGAAGGGTGCTCGCCCAAGGGCAGGCGGAACGCCTCTCCAGTCGCCCGCTTCCATTGCGTTCGCTTCGCGAACCGCTCCGCTCGCGATGGAACCTCGGGCTTCCTTCCGCTCGCCCTCCGAGACGCCGCTACGCGGCTCCTCAGGGTGAGGGCTCCGGTTTGGGGCGAGCTTTCGAGACAGGCTCTTACCCTTCGGAATGTTGATCAAAAACAAATCCTCGCTTTCCACGCGCCAGCGTTTGATGTTCTCGCCGCGCAGAAAAGGCACAAGCAATTCGGCCGATCTTGGATCGCGCGCCACCAATTCGTCGCGCTTGTCGCGGCTAACGATGAAGGCTTCGTTGAGGCCGGTCTTGATCCCATAGAGAGGCGCCCCATACACTTCGCCGAGTGTCTTGCGCCCGGCTTTAATTTTGGCGCGCAGCGCGGCGAGCTTGTCGCCCTCCAATTGCCAAGAGCCGTCGCCGAGACGTGCGCGGGGCATCAGTTGCCCCGCGGCCCGGAAGACACGCGACAAATCCTTCGGCACATCCGATTTGATGTTGAGAAAACGAAGCTCGCCTCCTTGTCCTTTCTTATTGAAAGAGCGTGCCCGCCGCATGGTGATGATGGCCGGATAGGTCGTCACACCCTCAAAAATCTGTAGATCACCGAAATCGACGATAGTCTCGATTTCCCCCCGCGTGCGCAGATAGTGCCGCAATGGCTCGCCCGATCCGGTGCGCAAAAAGGTCGATGACGAAATGTAGCCAAGCCGCCCGCCCGGCCGCAGCAGCTCAAAGCCTTTCTCGTAGAAATAAGCATAAAGGTCGGCGCGATCCGATGCGACGGCATAATGCTTTTCGAGATAGGGCTTGAAGGGTTTTATAGTCTCCATGCGCACATAGGGCGGATTGCCGAGCACGATATCAAAGCCGCCGCATCCGAAAATTTGTGGAAATTCCACCTGCCAGTCGAAGGCGCGGCCGTGCTCGTTTTTGTCCGCGATCAGGCTGTTGCCGCATTTGATGCTTGCGTCCAAGTCCTGCAGCATTTTTCCGCGCTTGGCCGTCTTCAGCCAAAGGGATAGTTTGGTGATCTCGACCGGCTCCGGATTGAGATCGACGCCATGCAGATTGCCGGCGAGAATTTCGCGCTCAACGTCCCCCGTTTCCGTCTTGTCTCCCAGCGCCTTAAGCCGCTCGGCCACCCGCTTGTATTCCCCCTCAAGATAATCGAAGGCGGCAATAAGAAAAGCTCCTGAGCCGCAAGCAGGATCGACTATCGTGAGGCTTTGCAGCTCTTGCCGGTAGTCGCGCCAAACGGCGCGCTCCGCCTCGGGAGTCCAATCGTAGGTTACATCTTTTTCGCTTTTTGTCTCGACAACGCCGTGCGCGTGGCGCATCGCCGCGAAGCGTTCGGCAAGAGTCTTGCCGATGGTTTCCTCAACGATAAAGCGCGTGACGAAGCCGGGCGTATAGACGACGCCATCGCGCTTGCGCTTAGAGGTCTTTGGAGGTTCCTGCCCCTGCGCTTCGGCGCGC
>JBOHJU010000002.1:0-32155 GCA_050728755.1 Methylocella sp. | reverse complement strand
CGCCGTTACGCTCTCGTCGCTGGCGCCAAGGCGCGGCGAGCTTTTGTGGGATGCCGGCGCCGGGTCCGGATCGATCGCGATCGAATGGCTGCTCAGCGACCCGGCCAATCGCGCGATCGCCATCGAGGCGCGGGAGGATCGCGCGAGCCTGATCAGGCGCAATGCCGCAAAGCTCGGCGTGCCGCATATCGAGATTATCATCGGCAGGGCGCCGGAGGCTTTTGCGAATCTGCCGCGGCCGCAGGCGATTTTCGCCGGTGGCGGTGCAAGCGATGCAACCCTCCTCGACGCGGCCTATGCAGCCCTCGTCCCCGGCGGCAGGCTTGTCGTCAATGCAGTGACGTTAGAGGCCGAGGCGGAACTCATCCGCCGTCACAAGGCGCAAGGCGGCGAGCTTCTGCGTATCGAAATTTCGCGCGCAGAGCCTCTGGGCTCTTATCAAGCCTGGCGTCCGGCCCTGCCGGTCACGCAATGGTCCGTGACGAAAAGGTGACAGCGGACTTCACCCAAACCGGTGGAATTTCAGGTGCTCAGGTCTGCGTCCGCTCGCGGGGCGCTATCGTGATGGCTCAGGGGAGTACCGTGTTTGGCGCCGCATCCAAGATCGCCTGCGTACTGGCCTTGTCTTTCTCCGTATAAGGCATCCACATCGTGTCAATGTCGTGGGTTACGATACCCTCGTACATTCCGTTCACGCTTACCGGCGCTTTTTTCCCTGAAGCAAAAGTAGCCATTCCCTTCATCCTGTAAGGAACAGCAATCGTGCTTTCGTTCCATATCACCTTCCCTATGGCGCCTTCCCCTGCGGCCACCTTGACCGGGAGGCTAACCGTCACCGCCTCCGACTCCGTCGTTGTCTGATTCCATTCGAACCCTTGCGATTGTTCGTAATTCACTTCCACCTTCCCCTCGGCAAGGCCCGGCACGCCGCATTTTACACTCGTTTTTGCTCCTACCTTGAGAGTGGTTGTCGTCTTCCAGCCTTTTGACGTTGTCTTGGTATAGGCCATGGTTAATGTAGACGTTTGTTCGGTCTTAGTCTTATTTATTGCGGTGTTCGAACCAGCACTTTTTGGCTTACCGTTTGGCGTTACTTTTGCGTTTAGGCGATCATACACCATCTCCTTGAGTTCGATATTCTTTTCGTCTACCTTATCAGTCTTACCGGTATTCCACTTCGCATTCTCTTTAATTTCCCCCTTACGCTTAATGCAAAAGTTCCCGTCATCCTGCATTACCGCCCAGTTGTCCTTTTGGCCGCTCGTGTCTGTACTCCAAAGAGGAACATTGCCCTTGGTGTTGAGTACAACGAAATTTCCGTCGCCCTGCATGACTGCTTTAAACTCTCCAGGAAGCTTACCAGCTAGACGGTCTGCGTAACCCGGTTTATCATACAGACTAAACATTGCCAAACCGACCGCATCCTGAGGAACTTCCCACCAGTCTCCTCGATAAACGACAAAATTGGCGTCCGACTGCATAACTGCATAAAACAGCCCGTTTTTGGATCGAAGATACTCGCTGTTGTTTAGCTCTTCGCCGGGCTGCAAGCACCATTCCAGCTGATGTGCCATCGTATCCATCCTTTCGCTCTTGTCGCCCGGGTCACCATCGCCTGTTCGCCGGCAGGATTACCATCGAGACGGTCTAGAGCTTATGTTAGTTGGTAACGGACAGTCAACCAGAAGTTACGGGGTGATAATTCAGCGCTTTTCGATGTTCTCGCCTCGATCACGGGTCGCGGCCGCACGGTGCCCGGCCGCCGCGATGTCGGCGCGGAAGATTCGCAGACGGTCTCGGGGTTAGTTGAACTCTCCCAAGGTTTGCCAACGGGACGTGGCAAGGCTTCCGGCGTGCCAATTCGCGAGCCCATGAGCCGATTGCAAAAAGCCTAGCCAGGGTTCATGAATCGGATGCCAGGCGCGCTAGCGGCGAAAACCATAATTTCCAGCAATTTTTCCGGACCTTCGGAAGCAACAATATGACACACCCAGAACAAGGCCCGTTCCTCCGGCACGATTGGACGATCGCTGAGATTGTTGCAATTCACGATCTGCCGCTGCTCGATCTGATCGCCGAAGCGAACCGCGTTCATCGCCTTTTTCACGACGTGAGCGACGTCCAAAAAGCGAGCCTCCTCAGCATCAAGACCGGCGGCTGCCCCGAGGATTGCGCCTATTGCCCGCAATCCGCGCATTACCGCGAGGTTCGCCTCGACAAGGCCGATATGATGCAAACGGAGGCCGTGCTGGCCGCCGCCGCCCGCGCGAAAGCGGCCGGCGCCGATCGCTTTTGCATGGGCGCGGCCTGGCGGAACGTGCGCGACGGGGCGCAATTCGACGCGGTGCTCGATATGGTGCGCGGCGTTCGCGCAATTGGGCTAGAGGCTTGTGTGACGCTCGGCATGTTGACCGCTTCCCAAGCCGAGCGGCTGAAAGGGGCGGGGCTGACGGCTTATAATCACAATCTCGACACGAGTCCCGAGTTCTACGAACGCATCGTGACGACGCGGACCTACGAAGACAGGCTCGCAACCTTGCAGGCGGTGCGGGCGGCCGGGCTGCAAATGTGCTGCGGCGGCATCATAGGAATGGGGGAGGCCGTCAGGGACCGGGCATCCATGCTGCAAATATTGGCCGCCTTCGATCCGCATCCCGAAAGCGTGCCGATCAATGCGCTGGTTCCGGTCGAAGGCACCCTGCTCGGGCAAAGGGAAACAATCGACGCAATCGATTTCGTGCGGATGATCGCCGCCGCGCGGATCGTTCTCCCAGCCGCAAGAGTCCGCCTTTCCGCCGGCCGCTCCGTGTTGAACCGCGAGGCGCAGATTCTTTGCATGGTCGCTGGGGCGAATTCGATTTTTTATGGCGAAACCTTGCTGACGGCGCCCAATGTTGCCGAGAGCGAGGACGACGCGCTGTTTGCCGCGCTCGTGCCGCCGCGCCCGGAAAAATCTGTCTATTCATGAACATCGAGCTGGGTCCGGCAAATGAATAAGAGACTGCCGGAGTGGTATCACGCTAATCATTGGCGCGGCGCGAAAGTGCGCAACTATGTGCGGTCCGGCACGGTTGTAAGGATTCCAAGCAGGCCAAAATCCTTAATCGATCCCGTCACATCATTCGCTTCACGCAAGATCCCGGCAAGCGCCGCCAAAAGAACTTCATGTACGGATAGGTCACCGTCCCCATTCGGTGGCCAGCGATTTCTTTCGGCGGCTCCAAAGAGCTTTTCGCCATGGGCTCCTCCTTTGAAACCCACGCAAATCTCTCTGCCGTAAGAAATCGTTAGCAATTTATGATTGTGCCCAGCGAACCACCCAAGGAGGGTTGCCAGCGGTTTCTAATAACTCTATACCGAAGCGTCAGAAGGCCATCATACCTAAGCGTCAGAAGCCCGTCGCTATGGGTTGGATCAAATCATGATGCTTGGGAAGACCAGGTGATGGCGAAAAAAACATGGTCCAAAAAAGTTGCGCAGTTTGCCCCGAGCATAAACCGCGGCGGGAGACCGGCATGGTCTCAACTCGAAGCAAGCGCACTCTGAGCAGTGTCGTTGGCGACATGAACCCGCGAAAGCCATAATTGGCGTAGCGCGCCTTTTTAAGCGGGGCCGCCAATGGTTTGCGTTTCCCGGCGTGATGAATTTGCCGGGCGCCCGTCCCGTATCGTTCGAGGTATCAACAATCATGCTTGCATGTCACGCCCGGTATCTGTTCTCGGCGGCTATCGCCCTAGCCCTCGCCGCGCTCGATCCTTCGCCTCTCCCGGCGGCCGCGGCTAATCCGGCAACGGCCAACGCCGCGCCCCTGTCCGCAGCGACGCCAGACCTTACAAAGGAGATCTCGCTGGTCTCGCATCGCGCGGTCTATGAATTGACACTTTTGAAATCGGTCGGCAGCAAGAGTCCAACAGCTGCGCATGGACGCATAGCCTACGATTTCACTGGGTCCGACTGCGACGGCTACGTGCAAAATTTCCGGCAAGTAACCGAATTGCAGCCGGCCGAAGGCCCCACCCGTGTCTCAGACATGCATTCGGCGACGTTCGAGGACGGCGGCGGCCGGAGTTTCGACTTCAAAATGCAAACCAGCATCGATAATGCCACCGCCGAGGCGGTCGATGGGAAAGCCTGGAAATCCGCCGGCGGGCTAATATCGGTAAACCTCTCCAAGCCGAAACACGATAAGTTCGAGCTCGATCCCGATGTGGTTTTTCCAACCGAGCATCTGAAACGCATTTTGGCGGCGGCGGAAGCGGGCCAGAACCTTCTCGAAGTTAAGGTCTATGACGGCTCAGAGACCGGCGAAAACGTCTATGAAACGACAACCTACATTGGCCGTCCGGTTGCCGGTCCCGCCCTAGAAAAGGCGGCGCATATCCCAGAACTCGATAACATGAGGCGCTGGCCAGTCTCCATCAGTTATTTCGAAGCCGGCAAAAAGGACGACGCGCCGAGCTATATTTTGTCGTTCGACCTCTATGAAAATGGTATTTCGCGAGCGCTCAGGCTCGATTACGGCGATTTCGTTCTCGCCGGGGAAATGTCTAGTCTCGAGCTTCTAAGCGAGCCCGCCTGCGCCAAATAGTCAAGCCGGGATTCATGAAGGCACCGTGGCTGGGCACGATGGTTGTTTTCCGGCTTGTCCATTTCCCTCTGGCGCATAAGCGGCCATGAGCGAACCGGAAATCACTTGCGAGAAAGCGGGCTGTTGCGGTCTCATCACGCTCAACCGCCCCAAGGCGCTCAACGCGTTGACCTTGAATATGGTGCGCGAGTTGGCGGGCGCGCTGGACCGGTGGGAGCGCGATGAGGGAGTCGCTCGCGTCATCATAACAGGCGCGGGCGGCAAGGCTTTTTGCGCGGGCGGCGACATCAGGATCCTGTATGATCTCGGCAAGGCCGGGCGCTCTGCCGAACAGCTTAGCTTTTGGCGCGAGGAATATCGCCTCAATCGACGCATCAAACTTTATCCCAAGCCTTACGTCGCGCTGGCCGACGGGATTGTCATGGGCGGCGGCGCCGGAATCTCCGTGCACGGCTCGCACGTCATCGCGGGCGAAAATTTCACTTTCGCCATGCCGGAAACAAGGATCGGCTTTTTCCCCGATGTCGGCGCAACGTTTTTTTTGCCACGCCTGCCGGGCAATGCCGGTATCTATCTCGCCTTGACGGGGGCCGGGATGACCTGTGGCGACGCGCTCGCCTTTGGCGTCGCCTTCGCCCATGTTCCTTCGGCGCGGCACGCGGGCCTCGCACAAAGGCTAATTGGCGGCGAGGACATCGCGGCCGCGATCGCGGCCGAAAGCGCGCCGCCGCCGGCCTCGACGCTCCTCCCGCAAAGCCAGGCCATCGAGCGCTGTTTTTCTGCCGCGACGATTCCTTCCATTCTCGTCAATCTCGATGATGCAGGCCGTGCCGGCTCGGACTTCGCCCGTTCCGCCGCTCATGCGATACGCTCCAGATCGCCATCGAGCCTTGCAATCGCATTGCGTCAAATGCAAATTGGCGCCAACCTCGACATTGGCGAGGCATTGCGGACCGAGTTCCGCATCGTCTCGCGCATTGCCAGATGCCATGATTTTTATGAAGGCGTGCGCGCGGCGCTCATTGACAAGGACAATCGCCCGCTCTGGAATCCCGCCGACGTAGAAAGCGTCGAACCAGCCGCCATCGAGGCTTATTTTGCGCCTCTCCTTGAGGACGAACTCGACTTTCCCGCCCAAGAGTGTTGCCGATGATGCTTTCGCCCGGATCGAGCAAGACACCCGTGCGCCCCGATTCAGGAGCCGCCATCCGTCTCGGCGAACCGGCGCGTATCGCAGGCGAGGAGAATCGCGCGGGGCTTTTGCTGGTAGTATTCATGCGCGTGCTTGCAGGACTTTGGGTCATTCAGGGCCTTTTGCAATGGAGCGCGATCCTCCTGCCGCGGGAACCGCTGTTCGACAAGGTGAGCGCGCTGCGCGGCGCGGCGGTGATTTTTTTCGCAACTGTCAACCTTGTAGCGGCGGTCGGGTTGTGGCTGGCCGCGCCTTGGGGCGGCGTGATTTGGCTTTTCGCCGCGATCGCGCAAATTTTGGTTGCTCTGGCGCTGCCGGGGTTCTTTTCGATGCTCTGGATCGGCGCCGATATTGGCTTGATCGTTATCTATTTCGGTTTGATGTGGCGGGCCGGCCACGCAGGCACGGCGTCCTTTAGACAGAGCGACCGTTGACATGAAGATGATGGCGTTCTCGCGGACGCGGGGCGAAGCGAAGCTGCCGGCGGCAAGGAGCGGTCAATCCGTGGTGTGCCGCGCCACGCGAAGCGGCGCCGGATCGGTTTCCAGCAGGCCGTAGAGCAAATGGTCCTGCCAGACTCCATTGATCCGCAGATAGGAACGCGCGTAGCCCTCTCTGGTAAATCCGGTACGTTCCAATAGTTTCTGCGAGGCTTTGTTGTGCGGCAGGCACGAGGCTGCGATCCGATGGAGCCGGAGCGTGGTGAAAGCGTAGCCGGTTACTTCCCGGAGCGCGAGCGACATGTAGCCTTGCCGGGCATATGGCGCGCCGATCCAATATCCGAGCATTGCCGCCTGGACGACGCCGCGTTGGGCCTGCCCCAGGCTGAGACCGCCGACAAGTACATTATTGTCGTCGCGAAAGATCAAGAAGGGATAGGCTTCGCCGTTGGCGATGTCCTGCTGATTGCGGCGCACCCGGCTCCGGAACGAGGCGCGCGTTAGATCGTCGGGTGGCCAGGAAGGCTCCCACGGCGTCAAAAACGCGCGGCTTCGCGCCCGCAAATCCGCCCAGGCCTCAAAGTCGCGCATCTCCGGCGGCCGAAGATAGATGCCTTCGCCGCGCACCAGAGGTGCGGCATGGCTGGCTGGAGAGAGACGGAAGAGAGCCACGAAGCCGCTCCTTCAGATGCCGGAAAGCCGCCGCGCGACCTGCCCGGGCGAAAAAACCTTGGCTACCGGACCAATCGCCGCGACGGTTGGCGCCGACCGGAGCGCGCGCCTGCCAGCAGCGCGGATTTGGCCAACATCTAGGCGATCGATGGCCGCAATTATTTCATCGCGAGTGAGAATACGGCCGAACGCGATCAATTGCCGGGCAATCTGCTCGCAGCGGGCGGCGGGGGATTCGAGCGCCGCGAGAAGCGACACTTTCATCTGCGCCTTGGCCCGCCGGACTTCGGTGCCGCTCAGGTCCAACGCCGCCTGGCCCAGGCAGTCGAGCGCGACGGGCATTACCTCGGCGGCATCGTTTGCGCTCGTCGCGGCATAAAAGCCAAACACGCCGGTATCGGAATATCCCCAATGAAAAGCATGGATGGAATAAGCGAGCCCGCGCGCCTCGCGCACCTCCTGGAACAGGCGCGAAGACATCCCCCCGCCGGCCGCGTTCGCGAAAATCTGCATGGCATAAAAGTCCTCATGCGCGTAAGCGGCGCCTTCGAAACCGATGGCAATATGGGCCTGCTCGAGCCGCCGCCTCAAGCGCTTTTCGCCGCCCCGGTAGAGCGCCCGCGCGGTTCCAACTTCGTTGCTCCGCGCCGGTAGGTTTGCGAAGCGCCGCGCGGCCTCGTCACAAAGCGCAGCGTGTTCGACTGCTCCGGCGGCGCCGATCACCGTCGCGTCGGCGCGATAGTGAGTCGCGAGATAGGCGCCGATCGCTTCCCTGCCGAACCCCGAAACTTGCGCCCTTGTGCCGAGAATCGGCCGCCCAATCGGCTGATCGGGGAACGCGGCGGCGTTCAAAAATTCGAAGACGAGATCGTCGGGCGTGTCTTCAACCGCGCCGATTTCCTGCAGTATAACGCCTTTTTCGCGTTCGAGCTCCAAGCCGTCGAAGATGCTTTCGGTCAAAATATCGGCGAGAATATCGAGCGCGAGCGGAACGTCTCCGGCCAAGACATGGGCGTAATAGGCGGTATGTTCGGTGCTCGTCGCGGCGTTGAGCTCGCCGCCGACGGTCTCAATCTCCTCGGCTATGGCGCGCGCCGAGCGCTTGCGCGTGCCCTTGAACGCCATATGTTCGAGAAGATGCGATAAGCCGTGCTCGTTCGTTCGTTCGTGGCGTGATCCAGCGCCGACAAAGACGCCGAGCGAGGCGGTCTCGAGGTGCGCCATGCGATCGGTGGCAATCCTTAGGCCGGACGGCAAGGTGGTGATCTCGACGCTCATGGCACGGCCCGCTTCGCCGCGCGCGCGGCGCGGGCACGGATAAACCGCTCGATTTCACTCTGGTCGTTGGGCAAAACCGAAAACTTCTCCTTTCGTTCGAAAAGGCCGGCAAGATGACCAGGCAATTCCGGCCGCATGCCTGCCGCGCGCGCGATCGCGGCGGGAAATTTAGCGGGATGGGCGGTGCCGAGGACAACGTGCGGGCTCCCGGATGCCTGCGCCTTTGCCTTACCCGCCGCGCTCAGCCCGACGGCGGTGTGCGGGTCGGCGAGGAAGCCAGCCTCACGCCAGGTTCGGGCGATCACCCGCGTGGTTTCGCCCTCGGCGACACTGAACGCATCGAACTCGCTGCGAATAGCCTGAAGCGGGCCGGGCTCGATCGCAAACCCCTGCGATTGCCGCAACCCCGCCATTAAGCGGCAAAGCGCGCCCGCATCCCTGCCATGCGCTTCGAAAAGGAGACGTTCGAAATTGGATGACACTTGAATGTCCATCGAGGGCGATTGAGTTGGGCGAACCGTTTGCACAGCGTAGTGGCCGCTTGCCAGCGCGCGGGTGAGAATATCGTTGGAATTCGTCGCTATCACAAGCCGGTCGATAGGAAGGCCTAAGCGTTTGGCGATCCAGCCGGCCAAAATATCGCCGAAATTGCCGGTCGGCACGACAAAAGAAATTTTCCGGTGCGGCCCGCCAAGGACGGCCGCGCTGGTGAAATAATAAACGGTTTGAAAAAGGATGCGCGCGAGGTTGATCGAATTCACCCCGCAAAGATTAAGTTCGTCGCGAAACACCTTGTGATTGAACATATTTTTGACGCAGGCTTGCGCGTCGTCGAACGTGCCTTCCAACGCGATGACGTGAATATTCCGCGCCTCGGCCGTCGTCATTTGGCGCCGCTGTACTTCCGAGACGCGGCCATGCGGATAAAGGATGAAGACATCGACTTGAGCGAGTCCGGCAAAGGCCTCGATGGCGGCCGCCCCCGTGTCGCCCGAGGTTGCGCCGACAATGGTCGCCCGCTCGCCGCACGTTTTCAGAACGTGGCCGATGAGCCGGGCGAGAAGTTGCATCGCCAGGTCCTTGAAGGCGAGCGTCGGCCCGTGAAACAATTCCAGCACGAAAATATTGCAATCGAGCTGCGCCAGGGGGGCGACCGCTGGGTGCCGGAAATTCTTGTAAGCGGCCGCGATCATTTCCCGCAAGGCGCCCGTCTCGATCTCCCCCCCCAGGAAAGGCGCGAGGATGGCCTGCGCAGCCTCCTCGTAAGGTTTTCCGGCGAAACCGGCGATGGCGGCTTCGGAGAGCTGGGGGTAGGTTTCCGGCAGGTAAAGGCCGCCGTCCGGCGCAAGGCCTGCGAGCAGCATTTGCGTGAACGAAACCGGCGGCGCCGCGCCGCGCGTTGAAATGTATTTCACGTGCTGAACCTTAGAGCCTATTTAGAAAGCTTGCACAGAACCTAAGCCGTCATCCTGAGGAGGCCCGAAGGGCTGTCTCGTCCTTCGATAAACTCAGGATGAGAGGGCGAGGGCGGGCCCGGGACGTGTGGCGCATCCTTCAAGATGCGCGCTTTGCGTGCTCCTCAGCGACTGTCTTGCGGGTCAAGCGTGATCTGCTGATGGAAGTGTTGTCTACACCGCTTGGCCGAGTCAAGGCGAGCGGGTCCGCGCTCCCGCTTGCGCGGCTTGCGGCCTTGACCCTTCCAACCGAGGCAGACCTCGGGCGGCTTGGCGCGCTTGCCCAAGGCCTGCGCGAAGGCGCGGGCCTGGGCCGGGTTTACCACAACGACGGGAAGCCTTACCGCCGCCAGGCTTTCCCCCGACGCGGGGTCACGGTCGCGGTTTGCGTGGGGTCCTATGCTCACAGCCGCCGGCAAGCTTCAGGCCACGGCCTTGATCGCCCGCGCGGTCTTCTCGACGATCTCGCCGATCTGCGCCTCGCTCACAATCAGCGGCGGCGTCAGAATAAGCGTGTCGCCGACGCTGCGCAGGAGAAGATCGAAATTGTGGAAAGCGCGATCCGTCGCGTCGAACCCTCGCTTCCCAGGGGCGCCCGGCTTGGCCCAAAGGTCGATTGCAGCGCTTAGCCCGGCGTTGCGGATATCGAGCACATTGGGCAGCCCCTTCAAGCCATGCACGGCATTGGCCCAAAAAGGTTCGAGCTGCAGCGCCCGCGCGAACAGATATTCATTGCCGTAGAGGTCGAGCGCGGCGAGACCGGCGGCACAAGCCAAAGGATGGCCAGAACAGCTATAGCCGTGCAATAGCTCGACCGCGTGCTCCGGGCCGTCCATGAAGGTTTCGTAAATCGGCTGGCGGACGATCACGCCGCCCATCGGCACCGTGCCCGAGGTTACTCCCGTGGCGAAGGTGATCATGTCCGGAAGCACGCCATAGCGCTCGGCCGCGAAAGCATGGCCGAGACGGCCAAACCCGCAGGTGCCTTCGTCGAAAATCAGCAGAATGTCATATTTGTCGCAGATCGATCGTAGCCGTTCCAAATAGCCGTTGGGGGGTGGCAGAACGCCACTCGAACCGGCCATGGGCTCGACGATAACCGCGGCAATCGTCGAGGCATCGTGCACGTCAACGATTCTCTCAAGTTCGTCGGCGAGATGCGCGCCCCATTCCGGCTCGCCCTTCGTGAAAGCCTGTTTGGCGCGGTTATAGGTCGAAGGAAGGTGATCGACGCCGGCGACAAGAGTGCCGAAGAGCTTGCGGTTTGCGCCGATGCCGCCGACCGCCATGCCGCCGAAGCCCATGCCGTGGTAGCCGCGCTCGCGCCCAACCAGCCTTTGACGGGCGCCTTCGCCACGGAGATTGTGAAAGGCGAGGGCAATTTTTAGCGCGGTATCTACCGCTTCCGACCCGGAGTTGGTAAAGAACACGTGGTCTAAATCGCCTGGCGCCAGAGCTGCGATCCGGTTCGCCAAGGCAAACGCATTCGGATGGGCAAACTGAAACGGCGGCGGAAAAGCGAATTCGCCCGCTTGCGCTCTTATAGCTTCGACGATCGGAGCGCGGCAGTGTCCGGCGTTGGCGCACCAAAGACCGGCGCCGGCGTCGATAATGGCGCGGCCCGCCGGGCTGAAATAGTGCATGTCCTTGGCATAGGCGAGAGCCGCGGGCTCTGCTTGAACGCACGGTTGGCGGTAAACGGCATCCAATAGGCATCAAGATCGTCTGCATATTTCGATTCAATTGCTGTGACCAAAGTCATCGGCGGCGCCCGCAAAGGAAGAAAACGATATCAATTCGGAAATCGAAACGCGGTGATTCTTACGCAGAAGGCCGACATTTTCGCGCCCCAGCCGCGCAGCGGCCGGCAAAGCGGTATATAACGGATTTCATGACGGTTTCCCCCGCCCCGGGTTTGCCCGGGTGCTAACAATTACGATTGAAGATAAAACACATTTCGGCCACAGTGTATGAGCTGTTTTATACATTTTCCGGCCAAACGATGATTTTTGTACTCGTTGCGCTCGCGGCTTTCATGGCAGGCTTCCTCAATGCGGTTGCCGGAGGGGGCTCGTTTCTCACCTTCCCGGCGCTGATCGCCGCCGGGTTGCCGCCGATCGACGCCAATGCGTCGAGCACCGTCGCGCTGTTCCCTGGCCAGATCGCGACCGGTTACGCAGCGCGCGACGGGCTCAAAGCCGCCTCAGCCGACAAGCGCCTCAACGTGCCCGCTCTCGGAGCCGTCAGCCTTGCCGGCGGACTCGTCGGCGGCCTCCTGCTGCTCGTCACGCCCCAAGCTGTCTTCAGCCGCATCGTGCCCTGGCTCATTCTGTTCGCGACCGCGATCTTCGCGGGCGGGAATTTTTGGATCTGCGACCCGGCCAAGTTTCGGCTGAATCGAACCGGCATTTTCGCCGCGCAAGGATTGGTCGCCATCTACGGCGGCTATTTCGGCGGCGGCAGCGGCATTCTCGTGCTCGCCGCGCTGACCCTTTTTGGACTGCACGACATTTGGCTGATGAACAGCCTGAAAATTCTGCTCGCGGCGCTGATGAACGCGGCGGCGGTCGTCACATTCATCATTGCCGGTCTCGTCCACTGGCAGTGGACGATCGTCGTGGCGGTTGGCGCGATTGCGGGAGGTTACGCCGGACTGCACGCGGCGCGGCGGGTGCCGGCGCAGATCGTCAAAAGCTTCATCGTCGCGGTGGGCCTTGTGCTGACCGTCTATTTTTTCATAAAACCGGCATGAGGGGCGGTTCCTCTTGTTGCGAACACGCAAGGCGGATATGCAGACGATGCGGCAGGTTCATTTCGAAGGCCACGGCGGCCCGGACGTAATCAGGACCGGCGAGGCGCCTGTGCCGGAACCGGGGCCGGGCCAGGTGTTGATCGAAGTCGCTGCTGCGGGGGTCAATCGTCCTGATTGCTTGCAACGCGAAGGTATCTATCCGCCGCCTTCGGGCGAGAGCGCCATTCCGGGCCTCGAAGTCGCGGGCCGGGTGGCCGGGCGCGGGGAAGGCGTGCGCACGCCCGCCGAAGGCGACGACGTTTGCGCTCTTGTCGGCTCCGGCGGCTATGCCGAATACGCTCTTGCCAATGCGCCGCTCTGCCTGCCGGTGCCGAAGGCTTTGCGCGTTGTCGCGGCGGCTGGTCTGCCGGAAAATTATTTCACCGTGTTCGACAATGTTTTCTCGCGCGGTAAGCTTGCTCCTGGCGAAACATTTCTGGTGCATGGCGGATCGAGCGGCATCGGCTCGACCGCGATCCAGTTGGCAAAGCATTTTGGCGCTCGCGTTATCGCGACCGCCGGCTCCAGCGCAAAATGCGCCTTTTGCAGGATGCTCGGTGCCGATTTCGCGATCAACTACAATACCCAGGATTTTGCCGAGGAAGCGAAGAAGATCGCCGGCAAGCATGGCGTCGATGTCGTTCTTGACATGGTCGGCGGGACTTATCTGCAACGGAATATGTCCGTGATGGCGGCAGAAGGCCGTATTGTTCAGATCGGCTTCATGCAATCGGCGACGATCGAGAATTTCGATTTGCGTCCAATCATGCTGCGCCGCCTGACCTTGACCGGCTCCACCTTGCGCGCGCGCACGGTCCAGCAGAAGGCCGAAATTGCCGCAGCTCTTCGCGAAAAAATCTGGCCGCTGTTGGACAAGGGCTTGGTGAAGCCGCCGATCTTTGCCACTTTCCCGCTCGAACAAGCGCGCCGGGCGCATAAGATGATGGAATCGTCCTCGCACATGGGGAAAATTCTGCTCGTCACCGGGAAATAGGCGCTGCGGCATTTCCTTGCGCGTGTCGCGCTTTCGTCCACTACCGGCGCAGGGACAGCGTGAACGCCATCGAGACCTTGGCCGTGTTGGCGGGCGTGCAACGGCCCGGCGTCAAGAAAAATGCTACGTTTGATATGGCCTTTATTTCCCTGAGACGCTAATCTCCTCGCTCGCCACCTTGGCCCTTAAAAGCCTCCGCGAATTGACGCCCGGCCGCACCTTCGCGAGACCGGCCAGACCGCGGGTCCGGCGAGCCGGCGTCCACATGTAGCGTGACCCCGATGGATGTCATCATCTACCATAATCCCCGCTGCGGCACGTCGCGCAATACGCTCGGCCTCATCCGCAACGCCGGCGTCGAGCCGCATATTATCGAGTACTTGAAGACCTTTCCCACGCGAGTCTTGCTGCGCCAGCTCGCGGCGCGCATCGGCGTGCCGCTGCGTGCGCTGCTGCGCGACAAGGAGCCCGTTTTTCGCGAATTGGGGTTTAGCGGGGACATCCTCGCCGAGGACGCTCTGCTCGACGCGTTCGAGGCGCATCCCATTCTCCTCAACCGGCCGATCGTGGTAACGCCGAAGGGGGTACGACTCTGCCGGCCTTCGGAACTCGTGATCGAGCTTTTGCCGCCGCAGCAAGGCGAATTTTTTAAGGAAAACGGCGAGCGCGTCGTCGATCAGCACGGCCGCCAGGTCGCAACCGCTTGAGGACGGATGTATCTGTCCGAGGCCCAAATCGATTCCCTTATCGTGCACTTGATCCTTCGGGCAGAAAGTTAACGTCTTGGTTGACCCGCTCGCGCTATCCATTATCGCGCCGGCCGCATTCGAAAAGCCGAGTGCAACGAGGTTACGACTGTCGCCTGATCGATGTGGTGGCGGAATTGATGAAGCTGACGCTTCGCACATGCGGAGCGTCCTCTTACCTCACAAGCCGCTTTTCCGAGCGCAGGGAAGAGTCCGAAAAGCCTCCCGCGCAAGCGGGGGCGAATGCCGAATGATTGCGGCACGATCTTGACCCGCACGGCAAAACCTCCTAACTCGACGGCGTCCCGTTGCGCCGTTTGGTGCTTCGAGACTTTCCGGCGGGCGTCGCCCGCCAAAGACGCACCCGTGGCGCCGCCTTCCTATCAATTGGTGTGAAGCGTTGGGCCTGTCGGCTTGGCCCTTGATGGGGCCTGGCAGAGGAGGGCGCGTTCCTCCCCCTAGCTGGCGGGAGGGCGCCGGTTCAAGCGCCACGGTGCCGCGCGCCGTGGCCTTTCTCCGGCGCACCGCTTTGAAAGGACACGCAATGACGAAGCGCGCCGAGGCCAAATATAAAATCGACCGCCGGATGGGCCAGAATATCTGGGGCCGTCCGAAAAGCCCCTTCAACCGGCGCGAATATGGGCCGGGCCAGCACGGGCAGCGCCGCAAGGGCAAGCTGTCCGATTTCGGCACCCAGCTTAAGGCCAAGCAGAAGCTCAAAGGTTATTACGGCAATATTTCGGAAAAGCAGTTCCGCGGCTACTACGCCGAAGCGATCCGCATGAAGGGCGATAGCGGCGACAATCTGATCGGGCTTTTGGAGCGCAGGCTCGACGCCGTGATCTATCGCGCCAAATTCGTGCCCACCGTTTTTGCCGCGCGCCAATTCGTCAATCACGGCCATATCAAGCTGAATGGCCGCCGGGTAAATATAGCGTCCCACCAGGTGAAGGTTGGCGATAGGATCGAGCTCAAGGAGAGTTCACGCCAGATCATTCTCGTTTTGGAGGCAAAGCAGCTTGCCGAACGCGAGGTGCCGGATTATTTCGATGTCGATCACACCAAGATGACGGCGAAACTCACCCGGATTCCATTGCCCTCGGAAGTGCCTTATCCCGTGATGATGGAACCCAATCTTGTCATTGAGTTCTATTCGCGCTAACGCCAGCATAGCAAGATTGGCGCTTGACCATGCGCGGTTCACGCTAAACCATCTAACAAGTTTACCCAGAACCCCGCGCTACTGGAACGTGGTTTTCAAACCGGCGATGCCCTTGGCTATGAGCTCGCTGCCAAAAGCGCCTTGCGTCTCGCCTCTCAGCACTATTTCCGCGGCCTTGGCTGCGGCCTCGGCGGCGGCGGCGCGCACCTCCTCCATCGCCTGGGTTTCCGCCACTTTGATTTTCTCCTCGGCCTGTTTGGTCCGACGTCGAAGAAATTCCGTCATGCGCGCCCGCGCCTCGCTGGCGACAAGTTCAGCTTCCGCATGGGCTTGCGCGACGATGGCCTCGGCCTCGGCGTGTGCTTTGGCGTGCCGCCTTTGGAAAGACGCGAGAATGGCCTCGGCTTCCGCCCGCAGAATAGCCGCCTCGCCGAGTTCGGCCTGAATTCTTGCCGCGCGGGCGTCGAGCGCGGAATTGATCTTCCTGTGCATTCCGAGATAGAGCATCCAGCCCACGAAAATCACAAAGCCGGCCGCTACGAAAAATTCCGCGTCGAACATCGAAACTCTCCCGCGTCAGGCGTTTCTCGTCGCGATCGCCCTTGCAATTGCCGTTGGGTCGGCCGGTTTGCCGGTAATGTGCTGAACGATCGCCGCCGCCGCCTCGCCGGCGATCGCCTCGATGTTGCCCATGGCCTTGGCCTTCATTTCAAGAATTTGCATCTCCGAAGCCGCGAGCCTGGCGTTGAGTTCGGCTTCCAGCGCGAGGCGGTTTGACTCGGCTTCCGCGGCGAGCCTTGCATGGGTTTCCTGGGCGAGCGCCACCACCACGGCTCTCGCGTCGGCGATTGTCTTGTCGAGCGCCGCGGCGGCTTCGTCCGACTGCGCCCGGAGAGCATTCGCCTCGGCGATGTCATTGGTGATCTTATGCGCGCGGGTGTGCAGAATGCTTTCTACCCGCGGCAAAGCGATTTTCGCCATCAATAGGTAGAGCAACCCGAAGCTCAGGGCGAGCCAGATCAGCATCGGCGTGAAATTGGCCATGTCGAACGGCGGGAAAGAGGTCTCGCCATGGCCGCCGCCGGCCGCCGTCCCGGTTCCGGCGACGGGGCCTTGTTGTTGGATGCTCGCCATAAGTCACGTCCTGCGCGAATAAGTAACGGCGGCAACACTGCGCCCGGATGGCTTTCCGGGCGTAGTGAGGCGGCTTTCTACTTGACCACGAAGAGCAAAAGAATCGCGATGAGCAACGCAAAAATGCCCAGGCCTTCGGCGAGCGCGACGCCAATGAAAACACGTCCGAACTGGCCATCGGACGCGGTTGGATTGCGCAAGGCGCCCAAAAGAAATTGCCCGAAAATTATACCGACGCCTATGCCGGCGGCACCGGTGCCGATCGCGGCGAGACCTGCGCCTATATATCTGCCTGCTGCGGGATCCATTATGCACTCCTTAAGCTTGCGACGAGGGGCGGCCGAACTGTTGTTCAATATTTATTCAGTGGCCCGGATGGATTGCGTCGTTGAGGTAGACGCAAGTGAGAATGGCAAAGACATAGGCCTGGAGAACGGCGATGAGCAATTCAAATGCCGTCAATACGATGGCCACCACGAACGGCAATGGCGCGAAGACCGCGAAGGCGCCGGCGCTGAGCAAGGTCACGACGAAACCGCCCATCACCTTCAGCGTGATGTGTCCGGCGAGCATATTGGCGAAAAGACGAACCGAAAGGGTGACCGGCCGGGCAAGGAACGAAATGATTTCGACGGGGACCAAAAAAGGCAGCAGCACGAGAGGCACCCCGGAAGGTACGAAAAGCCGCAGGAACCGCGCGCCGTTGCGCAGGAAGCCATACACAATGACGATGCCAATGACAAGCAACGCAAGCCCGGCCGTAACCGCAATCTGACTGGTGACCGAGAATGTATAAGGAATGATTCCGATGACGTTGCAAAAAAACACGAACATGAACAGTGTGAATATGAAGGGAAAGAAGCGCATGACATCGTGTCCGCCCCCCATGTGCACGGTGGATACGACGAATTCGTACGCCATCTCCGCCATGGACTGCAGCCGGCCGGGAACGAGCGCGTGCGATCGCGTTCCAAAGAGCATCAGCGCGGCGGCCGCCAGAACGACGATCACCATGAACAGAGAGGCATTGGTAAAAGAGGCATCAATGCCGAAAGGATGCAGGCCGACGATCGGTTTGACAACGAACTGATGGATGGGATCCATGGTGTGCTCTTCGCCCTCTTGTCGTCCTACCTCTAAAGCCGTTTCATGGAACTCGCGTTAGGTTCTTGCGCTTTAATATTTGCGCGCGTCACTCAGCCCTCTCTATCAGGAGGCTTCATGGCGATGCGATAGACGTTCCAAAATCCCGCCGCTGCTCCCGCCAAAAGGAACAGCGCCAGAAACACCGGCGTGGTGCCAGCAACGCGGTCGATCCACCATCCGATGAAGGCGCCCGCGATCACCGCCGCCACGAACTCGCTCACGACGCGGAAGGCGAGGCCGATCGCGTTCCCGATCGAGGTGGCGGAGCCGCCGTCTTGCCCCAGGCCGCTTGCGCCCGAAGACTGTCGCGCATGGCGTTGTTGCGCGTCAAGCGCGCTGGACAATTTGTCGAGCCGCTCCCTCAACCGCTCGTTTTCGCGCTCCCGGCTTGCCTCGTCGCGCCGGCCGTTGCCGTGTCTTTCGTCTTGTTCTCGTTGATCTTTGTCCGGCCGCTCGTCGCGCTCCGCCACTCGTCTTGCTCCCCCGCTTGGCCTTTCCGCCTCGGCCTTAATCTACCCCGCAAAAGCACTCAAGCAGAAATTTATAAGAAAAGGCGAAGAGGCGGCCTTATGGTTGATTTATGATGTTTTTTGATATATAACTATGATAACTAGTTACGACGCCAGGCTGAATCTGAGGCAAAGTTTCCGTCATTTGCACAAGCACTGGGCAAGAAGGGAGCATGTTGAAAATGACAGCTAACGGAAACCGCTTTGAGTGCGGCCGCGGCCGTCTCGCTCGAGCAATGGTATCGAGTGTTGTTGATAGGCACGAACAGCTACACCGCAATCACCCAACCATAGCCCGCCAGTCGAGTAAGCTGAAGCCCTGACGGCGCGAGCGCACCGCGCCCATGATGGTGCTGATCAGGGCTTCAGCGTCCTAAATGTTGCCGGTAGAAAGCTACCTCATCGGTAAGTATCTCGGCCAACTCATCGCGCACCGGACCACTGGTGAGCGCGATCTCCCGCATCGATGAGTAATCTGCCGCAGGATTCTGGTTGACCGTAGCGCGAGCTCCGCGGACACCAAGCAAAGCCTCAAGCCGTCCTAATTCTTCGGCAAAAAACGACGTGTCGCCAACAAAGTCAAAGCCCGCCATATTGACGTCGCGAAAGAAGTAATCCCGGTAGAAGCCACGCATTTGCGGCAAGCGAGCAAAATCGAGCATTCCCATTGTCTCGTCAAGAACGCGCTGATGCAGGCTGTGCCCACGGGGTGACGAATTTAGCCAGAAGTAGTAATGCGAAATCGTACGTTCGATAGGATCACGCAGAAACGTGATGCGGACGGCGTTCTCAATCCGCTCGTATTTTTTCACCCAGAAGTGGCCATGCACGACCAAGTTCCCCTCGGGCAATTCGCGGGCGGCCCCGTGCCGCGAAAGAAACCCCGCAGGATCGACGTTCATTTCCGACGTCGGGTCGATGGGCCGATCGGCATAGTCCCGCGCGATCTGGCCAGTCCCGAATACGCTTTCCAGCCAAACCGCAAAGCTCATACCCGCCGTTTTGGGGACATGTACCGAAATGATTGCTTTGTTCATCTGTGGACGCCCCGATTGGCACCAGTTTTAATCCGACATCAACCGGATGATGGCCTTGTTGAGGCTGAGATTGCGGCTTTCGGGGAACTTTGCCAATGCCAATTCCTCTCGGAAGCTCTGGTGCGCCCGAGCCAGTGACATTGACCCGTCGCGCGCCGAAAATGCGGATTTTGTTGCCGCCCTGTCGCACTTCTCCCGTGGTTTTTGATCGGACTCAATACAGTCCAAGCGCTTCCCGTCGAAATTGTCGCCGGCGGTAGCCGTAGTCCCGCGATTAGCCGAAGGATGTCAGCAAATAAATGCCGTGAGGTGGCGACCTCGGCCATCTGGAAGACGACGTATTGAACGTCTACGTCCGGTGCGGCTTGAGATCGCTTTTTTGGCAAAGCTGATGCACGCTGTGGCGCGAGACGCCCGAAGCCTTTGGCACACGGCGTCTCTCAACACTCAGCCGGATATCCAGCCAGCTCGAGTTCACCGCGAAGATCGGCAATCCATTGCTCGCCACTGTCGTCGAATTCAAGCTTGGAATGATCGAAGCTGTCGGACCGGTATTCCGGGAATATCTTCGGGCTGTTCGTTCCTCGCAGCATTTCCTCCGTGTATGTCACGTTCAGAAAATTGCATACCTGGGTCAGGACCTGTCGAGGAGAGACGACCAAGTCTTCGAATTTGACAACTAGAAGACGCTCGTGGCTTGCACGCAAGGCGGTGAGAACGCGGATAGAAAATTTCCACCTCTCGATCGCCGTGTTGAGAGGTTGACCGGTCCTGTTGACCTTCGATCGCACGCAGGTGCGTCCGTCGCGGACGATGAATATTGTAGGCACATTGGACAGACTCGAAACGAACAAATTCAGGCAATCGGCACTTACAGGGTGCTCTCTGTTCTTGGAGGCGTCCGTGGCAGCCGGCCAGCCCAATGCGCCGATGTGCTCGGTCGTCGTCTTGTGGCCCCAAAGCTTGTCGGGAACCCTCGCGGCATGTGTTTCGCAGGCCTCCATGAAGTTCCTGATTCGCAACAATGCTCGAATCGTGGAATTCTCGATCGTTTCCGCGTCGGTGGCCGCCCGTCCCATCAGGAAGTCGGTCGACAGCTGCTCGAAGCAAACCTCGCAATCGGGATGCGAGTCGATCAGCCCTGCGATTAGGCTCGTGCCGCCGCGTCCGGCACCGATCAAATGGAACGCGAACCCGCCCATGTTCAATTCCTTTTCTGCCATGCAACATGGGGTTACCGCAGAGTCTTCCCCGAATCGTAGGCCAATGATTTTTGCGTTGACGTGTTGCCATTCGCAGCGATTTGGCAAACGAGTTGCTCAGCCAAAATCGCGCGTCTTTAGCTGAATGAATCGAAACTCCATCGGCACCATTGTTCCTTATGCGCTTTGGGGGGCGACGTCGCCAACGGGCGAAGGCCAAATACTAGACATCAACGGGTTCAGGCAAACATGTCCGCTCCGGCCGGGGACGGCCCGGGCTCACCGCATCGTTGGCCAATCGGAGACCTTAAGACCGGTCAGCGCAGAAAACTCTCGCACATCGTTGCGGACGAGACTAGCGGCGAACGCCCTGTCCTCTTCGGTTGGACAAGACGGAAACGAAACACGCGGGCGCTGGCGCTCGCGCTTCGGCCCTGTATCCGGGAACGACGCGACCCCGAGGAATGAAGAGATTCGATTCAACACTTCCACGTGGTCGCCCAGGAAATCCCGCGAGCGTAGGAAGAGAAGCTGCCCGCGCGGAAAAATGGCCAGCACACGCCGCACCTGTTCTGCATAAAGCCCACGCTCGATATAAGTATACACGCGCCGCTCGCGCGCGAGCGGCGGAAGGCTCTCCAGGCGACTCCTGCCCGTGCGAATGGCCTCGGCGAAGGGGAGCTTCTCGTCGCCTCGCGCATATTCCATGCACCATTGCGACCATGCGCGCTCGAAAGGATCCCGGAACAGGAAAATGAGCTTGGCCGATGGATTGTAAGCGCGTATGCGCTCGATTGACCGCGGCCAAAAGATATAGATCGGCGTAATATCGAAGCGTAGGCGATCGCCGTCATCGGTTGCAAAGAGAGAATCAAGCGCAGTGTAGTCGGGCGCGGCCCAGTCCCGAGCCTCTTCGTCGAAGAAATGAACCCCCTGCCGGCTTGGCGGCGATAGGGCTGGATGCTCGCGGAAATACGCATGGAGGCTTGTCGTGCCGCATTTTTGGACGCCGCAGACGAAGATCGAAACAAGTTTACTCAATTACTACGCCGAAGATAGGGGCGCAGAGTTGCCGCGAAGTCAGAATAGAACGGTTCGACATCGGCCTCGATTGCCAGGAGCGCCTCAGCGGTTGCGCGAAAGTCGAC
The DNA here is from genome assembly GCA_050728755.1 of Methylocella sp. Lineage (GTDB taxonomy): Bacteria > Pseudomonadota > Alphaproteobacteria > Rhizobiales > Beijerinckiaceae > Methylocapsa. The sequence continues at coordinate 10,662 of JBOHJU010000002.1, read as the reverse complement.
GCTTGGATAGCGCGTCCGCAAGTGGAACGTGTGCGCCGTTTGAGCGATCGGTTCCGGCGATCCCGAAAGCGGCCGAAGCGCCGCGCCCGGATCGGCGACGATCGACTCATAGTTAAGGACGCGCTCGCGCGGCAGACCGCGATAGACTTGGAACATCCATTGGACGAGCGCAATCTGGCGACTCTGCGGACTATCGATGCTATTAAGGCGCTCGCGTAGGTCTGGCGCGAAGGCCTCCGCGACGGGCATACGTCCGTGCCGGAAATTCGCGTTCACGCTCTGCCAGGACGCCAATACTGCCAGCGGATGGCGCACGACCGCGTAGAGGGGCAGTCTGGCGACGAGGCTCTCTGCCAGAGCCGTGAAGATCGCCGGATGTTTGATGAATAGACGAAAGTCTGGCGCGAGTGGCTTGACAATCTTGGCATCGGTGACTTGACCGCGGTCTAGCCTGAGGCCGTGGTCGTCTCTCGCTTCCTCGAAGAAGTTATCGGCCATGATACCATTCACAGTTTTTGTTGGTGCCGCTCCTTGCGCAAGAATACGGGTCCGCGTCGCTGCCGCGAAGCTGGCGATCTCCTCGACGGCGCGATTTGCGTCGCCGTGGCGGGGCGGTTGCATCGGCTCGGCGAGGGCCACACAGTTGGGCAAAGCGTTCAGGCAAGCGCAAACGAAGGTCGTCCCGGAACGCGGTATGCCGGTAATGAGCGTGGTCGTCACGATGACCGTCCAAGATAGCGCGCGAGAAGAGCGTGATAGGCGCTGCGCTCCTTCTCGATCGACTGCTCGGCGGCCGTTTTGCGGCCGGCGTCCGCGAGCCGTTGAAGTTGTGCGTCATTACGAACGAGCATTAACGCCCCGGCGGCGAGCGCCTCGGCGTCATAAGCCGGCATCAGGCAGTTTTGTCCCGGCTGGCAATAGGCGCGATTGCCGCCGCAGTCAGGCACTATGACACCGCGACCAAGTGCCATAGCTTCGAGTGGCGGCAGGAAGAAGCCCTCGCGCATTACCGGCAGGAAGATGCAAACGGTTGCCTCGGCTATCCTCGCCAAAAAGACCGAGCGCGGTAGCGGCTCGGTCACGAGATCGACCTCGACGAGGCCATCGAGCCGCGCCGCGGTGGCACGCGCGACTTCGGTATTCTTAAGTCCGGCCACGAAGACACGTGCGGGACCCCCGAGCGTCCGCTCAGGGACGTGTGGGGCGACCTCGATGCCGTTGCAGATAATATGCACCTCTCCGTTAGCGTGATCGCGGACGGCGCCCGCGACGGCAGGGCTGACGCAAATCCTAAGTGCGGGGCGCGCCAGGCAGGCTAAGAGCGGACTCCCCGGTTCGGCGTGGCGAAAGCCCTGGACGAGGTTAACGATGGGCGCTTCGTGAAGATTGATGCCGGCATCATCAAGGATAAACCAGTCTCCGCCGGCGATGAAATAGGCCGGGAAAGGCTGCAACCGATCGATCGTTCGGCCTTCAAAATCATGAAAGACATTGCGTGGGGCTACGCGCGAACGGGCCGTCTGGTAGAGCACAGGCTCGACGAAGTCACTCGCCGCCGTATGCGTCATGTAGTCCAGATATTTCAGATGCCCGCCGGAGAATCCGGCGAAATCGCGCACGAAAAGCATCTTCAAAATAGGCCTCTGAATTCGGATGAATCCCGCGCGAGAGTAGCACGCGGCTACCCCGCCGCCAAAAGAAAATTGGCAGGCGCATTGCCGACGAACCGGGTAAATAGCAAGGTCGTGGCGGATGCCTATCGTTGCGAGAGGTCGCGATGCACAAGGGACGGCTTGAAGCGTTCACCGACGGGGTGATCGCCGTGATCATCACCATTATGGTGCTGGAGATGAAGGTGCCGCATGGCTCCGATATCGCCGCGCTCGCGTCAACCCTTCCGGTGTTCCTCACTTATGTGCTGAGCTACACCAATGTCGCCATCTTTTGGAACAACCACCACCACATGCTACAAGTCAGCCAGCATGTCGATGGGCGGTCTTTGTGGGCGAACATGTTTCTGCTGTTTTGGCTATCGCTAGTTCCCTTTATGATCCGTTGGATGGAGGAGACTGATTTCGTCGCACTACCCACGGCGGCCTATGGTTTCGTTCTGGTGATGGCCGCGATCGGCTATCTATTATTGGAGCGGATGCTCATTGCCTGCAACGGCGCGGATTCTACCTTGGCCCGCGCCATCGGTGGCGAGTTGAAGGGCAAGCTTTCAATATCGATCTACGCCGTTGCGATGCTATTGGCCTTTGTTCAGCCGTGGATCGCGATCGCGCTCTATATTGCTGTCGCAATTCTATGGTTTGTTCCCGACCGGCGCATTGAATCGATCATCTAACCGGCATGGCTCGCGCGGCCGGGCCAGTGCGCGAGTTTGCAATAACCGTCGCACAGTACGATTTCAAGATCATGCATCACCCCCACAATTCGGGCGCGGGCGGATGAACGATCGAGCCTTCGTAATGAAGTCCGTAAGGTCGATCCCGCGCGAGCAGAAGCGGTCCGTCGAGATCGACGAAACGCGCCTGGGCCGTGAGCAGAAACGCCGGCGCCATCGCGAGCGAGCTTGCAACCATGCAGCCGATCATGAGCTCGAATCCGAGACCTCTCGCCTGCTTCACCAGGGCCAACGCCTCGGTAAGCCCCCCCGTCTTGTCGAGCTTGACATTGATCGCGTCGTAGCGCGCGCGAAGATCTTCGAGCCCGCGCCGATCGTGAACGCTCTCGTCGGCGCAAATCGGGACGATATGTTCTATTTCCGCAAGCGCCGAATCCTGGCCCGCCGGAAGCGGCTGTTCGACCAACACCACGCCAGCCTTGGCGCAGGCTTCTAGATTGCGTTCGAGATCGGCCTCCGCCCAGGCCTCGTTGGCATCGACGATGAGGATTGCATCGGGCGCGCTAGCGCGCACCGCTTTGAGCCGCGCCGCGTCGCCCTTGCCCGCGAGTTTGATTTTCAATAGCGGCCGCGCGCGCGCCAAGGCCGCCGCCCGCGCCATTTCGTCCGGAGCGCCCACCGAAATCGTGAAGGCTGTCATGACGCGGCGAGGCGGCGCGAGGCCCGCGAGCGCATAGGCCGGAACGCCGCTTCGCTTGGCCGCCAAATCCCACAGCGCGCAGTCGATGGCGTTGCGGGCTGCGCCAGGGGGCAGAAGGGTTTGCAGGCGCGTGCTTTCGGCGCCTGCCTCGATTTGCAAACGAAAAGATTCGATCTGCCCGCACGCGCTTTCGACCGTCTCGCCATAGCGCGCATAGGGAACGCCTTCGCCGCGCCCGTGGCAAAACCTATCCTCGATCGCCGCCACGACCACGACGGCCTCCGTTTTCGCCCCGCGCGAGATCGCAAAATCGCCGAGGATAGGAAAGCGTTCGACGGAAATGGCGAGGCGGGGCATGAGCCTTAGATCCAGAGATTTGGCGCCCGGAAGGAGGTGCCGCTTGGAGCTTTGACGTTATGAAATCTAGTGCTACAAATTCCATCTGTCCGCGCAGAAAAATGCGTCTCCTTTACTCGACGAGGTGCACAAATGGCAGATGGTGATCCGCTGAAAATTGGTAACCCGAACACTGGTACTTCTAAGACGTCTTTGACGGCCAACATCCAGGATCCCGCTCTTTTCGTCGAAAACAATGGATTTGGAACTAACTCGGCTATCTGGGCGAGACGCGTTGATCCGCAAGCAGGAGGGCCAGCAATTATAGCCGAAGGCAATACAAGCGGGCTAGTCGCCTCGGCTACGCATAAGGACTGTGACGCTATTAGCGGAGTAGCCTCGGCGACCTCTGGAACGGCCACAGGTGTGCAGGGCGTGACGGAAAGCGCTGCTCCCAATTTCGACCAGAACCCTCGCGTCCTGTGTGGCGTTCATGGATTCGCCAATACCGGTACGGGCGTTCGGGGGGATTCGGTATCCGGATTCGGCGTTTCCGCAGCGAGTCCCCAAGGTATCGCTCTAAAGGTTGAAGGGAAGGCCGCCTTCGCCACTGCCGGTAACGGCGCGATTCAGGCCGGGATGTCACACATCACTGTTCCAGAGACTCACGTTACGTCTCAAAGCCACATAACAGTTACACTGAACGGCAATCCGGGAAATCGTGCAATCTTTTGCCCTTGGCGTAGGGCTGCTGCGGTCGATTGGATAGAGCGGATCGCGGGTGTGAGTTTCGTAATCCACCTCAGCAAGACGTTAGCTAACAACACGCCTTTCAGTTATCTTATTGTTGAACCAATCTGAGCTGGCATCATCCCCGTAATGATGCTCGAAGCCGTTAATCGCAGAGGCCGCTATCTCAACGTTGCAGCGCGCGGTAATTGGCTACGGGCTGCGGATCATCTACGAAATCTGCTATATTCAGATGAGCCGCGAGCAGCTGATCTGTCTTCCAAATTAAGATGTGATGTTACGGGTTCATGTGGCAGTAGCCAACAATCCCAAGGGCGCGGCTTCGAACGTTTGGCGATGCTATGGCAAGCCTTGGTTGCGATCGAGGCCCCCCCGCGCGGAGACCGGCGCGCTCTTACGGAGTTTTGAACCATGCGGGTGATCGGCCTTGCCGGGTGGAGCGGCGCGGGCAAGACGACGTTGATCGTCAAGCTCATCCCTTATTTGCGCGAACGCGGCATCGTCGTCTCGACGCTTAAGCACGCCCATCATGCGTTCGATGTCGATCAGCCCGGCAAGGATTCCTACCTCCATCGCGAGGCCGGCGCGCGCGAGGTGCTCGTCGCCTCGTCCCGGCGCTTCGCGCTTATGCATGAGCTGCGTGGGGCGGAAGAACCAAGCCTTGCCGAGCTTCTGCGGCGCATGAGCCCGGCCGATCTCATTCTTGTCGAGGGCTATAAGCGCGATGCGCACGCAAAAATCGAGGTTTTCCGCGCCGCGAACGGGAAACCGTACCTCTACCCGGAGGATCCAACGATCGAAGCGCTCGCGACCGACGCAAGGGAAGGTCTTCCCGCAAATCTGCCGCACGCCCATCTTGACGACATCGCGGCCGTCGCGAGCCTGATACTCGCGCTCGCCCGGCCTATCGAGGAAACCGTTTCGCGCCTTGCCAAGGCGTGACGGCCATCCGTGAAACGCGGTCCAATCGTTGTGCATCGATTACCGGCTGAGCAGGTAACCTTGTTGCCCCGCCCTCTTCGTCCCGCCAAACGCACGGAGCCTTACAATGATGAGCGAGACCGCGCCTGCCGGCATCGGCCTACCACGCCACAGCGCGATACGGTTCATCGTGCTGATTGGCGTTGTCGACCTATTCGCCGACATGACCTATGAAGGCGCGCGCAGCGTCACCGGCCCTTACCTTGGCGTCCTCGGAGCGAGCGCCGCCATCGTCGGCGTTGTCGCGGGTTTTGGCGAGTTTTTGGGCTACGCGTTGCGGCTGGTTTCCGGCTATCTCAGCGATCGCACCGGCGGCTATTGGCTTATCACCATCATCGGTTATGGCGTCAATCTCGGCGCCGTGCCGTTCCTTGCGTTGACCGGCCGGTGGGAGCTTGCGGCTCTCCTGATCGTCGCCGAGCGGGCTGGCAGGGCGATCCGCGTTCCGGCGCGCGACGCGATGCTGTCGCACGCGGGCAGCCAAACCGGGCTTGGCTGGGGATTCGGCCTGCATGGCGCGCTCGATTCGGCTGGAGCCGTTCTCGGGCCCCTGACCGTCGGCGCCGCGCTTTATTTAAGGGCCCGTTATCAGAACGCATTCGCCATATTGGCAATCCCCGCCGTGCTCGCGATGATGCTGCTCTCCGCTGCTCGCCGTTTCTATCCGCATCCGCGCGATCTCGATGTGGCGCCCCCCGATTTGACGGCAAACCATTTGCCGCGCCGGTTCTGGGTCTACGCCGCTGCCGCGGCCTTGATCGCGGCGGGCTATGCCGACTTTCCGTTGATCGCATTTCATTTTGGCAAGACCGGTTTGATCGCGCCGGTTTATATCCCCGTTCTTTATTCGCTCGCCATGGCGGCCGAAGCGATGGCCGCTCTCCTCCTCGGCCGCCTGTTCGACCGGATTGGCATCGGCGCGATGATCCTCGCGACGTGCGCGTCGGCGCTGAGCGCCCCCCTCGCTTTCCTTGGCGGCCCGGCCGAAGCGATGACCGGCATGGTGATGTGGGGCATTGGCATGGGCGCCCAGGCATCGGTGATGCGCGCGGCGATTGCGCCGCTCGCGCCTGCTTCGCGGCGGGGCACCGCATATGGCATTTTCAACGCCGCCTATGGTCTCGCCTGGTTCGCCGGGAGCAGCTTGCTCGGCGTTCTTTACGACTGGTCCGTGCCGGCGCTCGCCGCTGTCTCCGTCGTGCTGCAAGGCGCCGCGCTGGTGGTTCTGTGGCGGGTCTGGCAGGCCGCCCCTGACCGTTGAGTGTGGCACGGCAAGTGAAAATCCGCGCGTTGGGCTTGCCGGAATCGAACGGGTTTCCTCGCCTTGCCACGGTTCGGTATTTTGACTAGGACTGAGCAACCTCAAGAGGAGTGCAGGTTCCCCGGAACCGCCGAACAGGCAGAGGGTGTCTGCCGCCCGGTAATGATACGGGGGAGGATTTTTGCGTGCCCGCCAATCAATGCGGTTTTGCCTGCTCTTTTTCCTGCCGTGTCCGTCCTCGCGCATGATGGCCCTAGCAGGCACGGCACGGCCTCGATCCCGGTTAAATCGTCGGCCAGCCGTCTTTCCCCTTTTCATGCCTTCCCGCATCGTTAGGATAATCTATGGCGAACGTCCAGGCGATTGCCGCATTGTGGTTTGGTCTCGCGCTGACCGCGAGCCTGCTCTCGATCTGGTTCCATGTCTCGTCTGCCGTTATCGAGATCATAATCGGAATAGGCGGGCAATTAATCATCGGCGCCACCATTGGCACGGACATGCTCGGCAGCACTGCCGGCTGGGTAAAGTTTCTCTCTAGTACGGGCGCGATTCTCCTGACGTTTCTGGCGGGGGCCGAGCTCGATCCATCGATTTTCAAGCTCAAGTGGAAGGAAGCTTCCACGATCGGGCTGGTGAGCTTCATTTTACCATTTCTGGGAAGCGCGGCGGCGGCCCACTATTTGCTCGGGTGGGCAGTGATGCCGAGTTGGCTTGCCGGGATTGCCATGTCGACAACTTCGGCGGGCGTCGTCTACGCCGTGACGCTCGAGTTCGGCTTCAATAAAATTGAGTACGGCAAAACAATATTGGTCGCTTGCTTCGTGACCGACCTCGTGACGGTCGTGATGCTTAGTCTCATCTTCGCGCCGTTCACGACAAGGACCTTGATCGCTCTCGGGGTCTCCGCCGTGTTCTTTATCATTCTACCGTGGCTCACTCCTCGGCTCTTCAAGCGGTACGGAGACCGGCTTTCCGAAATCGAGACAAAGTTTCTGCTGTTGTGCCTTCTTGGAATGGCAGCGCTCGCCGAATGGGCTGATAGCGAAGCGGTGCTTCCCGCCTATCTCATTGGAATGGCGCTTGCGCGAACCGTCGGCAACGATCACGCACTAATCCGTCGTCTGCGCACGCTGACTTTCGGATTGCTAACTCCATTCTTTTTCATTCTCGCGGGCTCTATCGTTTCGATTCCCGCCCTTATTGCGGCGCCAGGCTCTTTCATTATTTTTGTTATTGTCAAAATGGCGACCAAATTTATTGGCGTTTTTCCAGCAGCAAAGTTTTTCGGCTCGCCTAACAAGGAGGCAATGTACACCACACTCTTGATGTCGACGGGGCTAACCTTTGGGACGATCGCATCCCTGTTCGGCCGGTCGCACGGGATCATCGATAGTAGCCAATATTCAACCTTGGCGGTGGCCATCATCGGAACCGCGATCGTCCCCACGATTATCGCCAATCAATTTTTTCTGCCGCGCCACTTGATGCCTCGACCGGAACCAGAAATGGCGCCGTCACGAAGGAGTGGAATGCCCGGCAAAATCCTTCACGCCGACGCCGGATCGGACGATGCCTTTCGCGCGTTGGCGCTTGCGCTTGCGATCGCGAAGCAGAACAATTCGGAGCTTCACATGGCTTCGGTCAATAAGAGCGGCTATGTGCCGGAATCCGCCGGACAGATGAGCGAAGGAACGGGAACTGCCTCCGGGCGTATTCGCGGCGTCCTTCAACGCGCGCGTGCGATGGCCGACGAGAGCGAGGTGACACTGCATGCCCATGTCGTGGCTGGATACTCGGTGCGGAGCATTGTTGATCTCGCGGCCGAACTCAACGTGGGATTGCTCGTGATCGGAGCGGGAGGCCATCCGGCGTTGTACGAGCGTTTGGTTGGGACCCGCGCGGACCGTATCGTGCGACTCGCACCGTGCCCGGTGCTTGTCGTGAAGTGAGCCGGGACGTGCGCGTCATCCGGCAAACACGAACGGGATGGAGCAGGCGAGGACAGATTAACGCCGTTCTGCCGGCGCTCGACCGCCGCCAGATAATGACTCCGCCGTGCAACAGCAACGAGCGGGAGTTTTTTCGTCTATCTGCAGAGCAGTTTGGCTGGGCTCAACCGTGCGCGACCGACGAACGACCCCTACGCTGAAAGGATAAAAACATGGCCAGTATATTGGCGCTTGCCGCACTGTGGCTTGGTCTCGCCGCGGTTGCAACCCTTCTCTCGATCTGGCTGCGCGTATCGACGGCATTGTCCGAAATTGCCGTCGGAACAATCGCTCAATTTATCGTTGGCTTGGGGGCGCTCGGTACTGACGAACCCTGGATCAAGTTCCTTTCCGGGATAGGCGCGATTCTCCTGACGTTTCTGGCCGGAGCCGAACTCGACCCGCAGGTATTTAAGCTCAAGTGGAAAGAGGCGGCCGCGATTGGGGCCGCGAGCTTTTTGTTCCCTTTCCTCGGATGCGCGGCCGCGGCCCATTATTTGCTCGGATGGGAGGTCATGCCGAGCTGGCTCGCCGGCGTCGCCATGTCGGACACGTCTGTCGCGATTGTCTATGCCGCGATGTTGGAATTCGGCTTCAACGTAACGCATTACGGCAAAACAATCCTTGCCGCTTGTTTCATCACCGATCTTGGAACTGTCGTGGCGCTGGGCCTAATTTTCGCGCCGTTCACGGCAAAGACCGCGATATTTCTTGGTGTCGGCATAGCGGCCATCGTGTTTGTGCCATGGGCGGCGCAGGGCTTGTTCGAACGCTATGGCGGGCGGCCTTCGGAGTTCGAACCGAAGTTTTTGCTTTTCTGTCTGCTCGGAATGGGGGCGATCGCCACCTGGGCCGGCAGTGAAGCCGTCCTTCCCGCCTACGTTATCGGAATGGTGCTCGCCGGGACTGTTGGCAAGGAGCACGCCCTGGTCAGACGATTGCGGACGCTGACGTTCGGATTGCTGACGCCGTTCTATTTCATGCGAGCAGGATCGTTCGTCTCAATACCCGCGCTTATCGCCGCGCCTTCCGCCTTTGTCTTTTTCCTCATCGTCAAAATTGCTACGAAAATCGTTGGTGTCTACCCGGTTACGAAGCTCTTCCGCGCGCCGAACAAGGAGGCCATGTATACGACACTCCTGATGTCGACGGGCCTTACCTTCGGAACAATCTCGTCCTTATTTGGCCTGTCGCATGGAATCATCGATAAGAGTCAATATTCGGCTCTGGTAGCGGCCGTGATCGGGAGCGCGGTAATCCCGACGGTAATCGCGAACGCCTTCTACCTGCCACGCCATTTGTTGCCCAAGACGGATGTGGAAGATATGGCTGGCCGGCAACAGGCACCCATGGCAAAGCTTCCGCAACTTGCCAGGAGGGCTGAATAATCCGGGAGGCAGGCGATGTTTGCCAAGATTCTACACGCCAATGACGGCTCGGGACACGCGTTTCATGCTCTGTCACTAGCGCTTGCGGTCGCGAAGCAGAACAATCGGTGATTCACATGGGACGCCGGCAACCGGTATGCTATTCGCCTGAGGGGCAAGCCGGTTCGGCTATTTCGCGCGTCGGAGCCAAGTTATCCTTGATAATCTGTTTGGCCTTGGCATTCGCATTGGCGACATCATCCGAATAAATACTGGTCTCGTACTCCTTGGTGGAGGCCTCCGTCAGAGCGGCATTCGGGGACCCGCCCGTGTCGCGGATGTCGATTGAGGTCTCGGTAGAGAGTCCAGGACGGAGCGGGCGCTTCAGGATCTCGTCCTTCCGCAAGGAAATGCGCACGGGCACCCGCTCGACGATATGAATGAAATTGCCGGTCGCGTTGTCAGGGGGCAGCAAGGCGAACACACTGCCTGTGCCGGGCACCAGCCCTTCCACGGTCCCATGATATGTGTAGCTCTCCCCGTAGAGATCGACGATGACCCGCGCCGGCTGGCCCGGCCGTACCCAATGCAACCTGTTCTCCCGCAAGTTCGCCTCGACCCATAGATGGTCCAAGGGAACGATCGTCATCACCTGGTCGCCTGGCCGGACGCGATCTCCGACTTGCGCCTTACGCTTGGCTATGTAGCCTGAAACGGGCGCCCGGATCTGCTGCCGCGCGAATTCGATATAAGCTTCGACAAATTTATTCCTGGCCACCTCTATGTCAGGATGATTTAATCGGCTGGTGCCGCCCACCCGCGCTTCGATGGATTGGAATTCGGCCCTGGCCTCCTTCAAGTCGGCGTCGAGGGACGCCACCTGATCCTCGGCGTTTTGTAGGACCTGCTTGGATACCGAACCGCTGGGGAGC
>JBOHJU010000001.1:0-36485 GCA_050728755.1 Methylocella sp. | reverse complement strand
TAATGCGCAAAGCCGCAGAACGAACCTTTGACACGACATGGAAACGCCTCGGCCAATTGCTCGACTGCTTCAAACCAGACGAGTGCCAGGGATACCTCGCGCATGCCGGGTACGCTTCAACCTAAATTCATCCCGGTCTAGGTGAAGCGGGCGACTAGGGGTCTCCTTTGGACAAGAACTGGTCTTAAAGCAATAACCGCGAATGGCGTCCTCAACAATCTTCGTGGTCGTTGGCACGCGGCCAGGATGCGGGCAAGGACGAAACGAGATCGCCGCCATGCCATTCGATCCGTCCGGCAAGCTTCAGCCCGAGCAAGACGGTCCGCACCTCCCGCGTCGGCGCCTCCGACGCGCGGGCAAGTTCGTCAACCGAAACCGGCACCGGTCCCAAAAGCGCGATGAGGCGCCGCTCAATGTTTTCCCGCGGCCGCTCGGGCGGCGTCGCCACCGGCGCAGCCGCGGCCCCGCCGCGCATGTGTGGCGACGCGCCATCCTCCGGATTGGCGGGCGGCCCAAAAGGCGCAGCGCCCACGTCGGGAAGATCGAGCTCGTCCCAAAGCGGCTCATACCCAGGGCCTACGAGACTGGGCTCGAAAAAACCGGCTGCCGGTTGTGTATGCGGGAGCTTTTGCTCCGCCAGCGCGTCAATGATATCCTCAGCTCTGATGCAAAACGTCGCGCCGTCGCGCAAAAGATCGTTGGCGCCTTCCGCGCGCGGATCGAGCGGCGAACCCGGCACGGCAAAGACCTCCCGTCCCTCCTCGGCGGCGAATTTCGCGGTGATGAGAGACCCGGACCGGCGCGCCGCCTCGACAACGACGACCGCCCGGCAAAGGCCCGCGACAATCCGGTTGCGGCGCGGAAAATCGCGCCCCCGCGCCTCCCAGCCGAACGGCATTTCGCTGATCGCAGCGCCTTGTTCGAGGAGCCGCTCAAGCAGGGCTTTATGTTCGGCCGGATAGACATTACCCAAACCGCCCGCGAGGACCGCGATCGTCCCGGTCTCGATTGCCGCCTGATGCGCCCGCGCGTCGATCCCGCGCGCGAGGCCGGACACGATGAGATGCCCGGCGCGGGCAATTCCGCGTGCAAGCTGCGATGTGAAGGCGAGCCCGGCCGCCGACGCATTGCGGGCACCGACGATCGCGATTTTAGAGCGCCGCAGGCTCGAAAGATTGCCCCGCAGAGAGATCAAGGGCGGGGCGGAGGCGGTGGCCCGCAGAAGCGCCGGATAATCCGGCTCGCCGATGCCAATGAAACGCGCGCCCACGCGGTACGCCGCTTCGATCTCCCGCCCGGTCTCTTCGACGGTTGCGATGCGGATCGGCTTGCCGCTCGCGATTAGGGCTGGCAAGGCCGCGAGCGCCGCGCCGACGCTCCCATGGCGGCGCAGCAGGACTTGAAATGTCCGGGGTCCTATGTTTTCGCAGCGCAGGAGCCGCAGCCAGTCGAAGCGCTCGCCGTCGTCGAGCGGGCCGAGCGCCTCTGGGGCAAGCGAGATATCCTGCATCAACTCATCCCAATCCGCGATTCCGTGCCCGCGGCGAGCCGCGCAATATTGGCGCGATGTTTGACCCACAAAAGGATCGCCATGAGCCCGAACATGAGCGCGGCATCGCTCCGGCCGAGGATCAAGAGTACGATTGGCGTCAGCGCGCTCGCCGCGAGTGCCGCGGCCGAGGAGGTGCGGGTGAGGACCGCGACCGCGAGCCAGACGATGCCGAAGGCCAGGCCCGCCTGCCAGGCGGCGGCGAGAAGACCGCCAAGAAAGGTCGCGACCCCTTTGCCGCCCCTAAACCCTATCCAGGCCGGAAACAAATGGCCAAGGAAAGCGCCGCATGCGGCGAAGAGCATGGGGGTGCCCGGCGCGAAACGGGCAACGATCAAAACGGCGACGGTGCCCTTTAAAAGATCGAGGAGAAGGGTCAGCGCGGCCAAGTCCTTGCGGCCGGTGCGCAAAACATTGGTCGCGCCGATATTGCCGGAGCCGATCGCGCGAAGGTCCGTGGTACCTGTGGCGCGCGTCAAAATGAGGCCGAACGGGATCGCGCCGCAAACATAGCCGAAGAGGAACGCGACAACGCTTGGGGGCACGTCGGCAAACCGTTTTGACCGAAGATAAGGACCGCAACCTAGCTTTCCGGCGCCGGCGCGGCAACCCGCCAGTAAGATATCTAAGATATCTTGATCTGAATTTTCGCGGCCGTGCGGGCGTGGTCTCGGTACGCGGGCGTCCAAAGAGGGCGCCAGCCGCGCGCGGGGTTCTTTTTTGCCTATGCGGTGGCGCGGCCCTCGAACGCGGCTTGACCAAGCCGGCCGCCCGGCGTACCCAAAACCTTGGGGCACCCTTCCCCAACGAAGGGCGCCCCTCGGGGAGGATGGTCATAATGGTGGCTGCGTTTCCCGCCCGGCGGCCCGCGCGTCCAAATTTTTCTTGCGGCCCATGCGCAAAACACCCCGGCTGGCAACTCCAAAATCTGCAAGATGCCCCGTTCGGCCGCTCGCACCGGGCCAAGGCCAGCAAGGCCAAATTAAAGCTCGCGATCGATTTGACCCGCGAGGTTTTGCGGGTTCCGCACGATTATCGAATTGGCATCGTCCCTGGCTCGGATACCGGCGCTATCGAGGCGGCGCTTTGGTCCTTGCTCGGCCAGCGCGGGGTCGATGTCTTCGCCTGGGAAGCGTTCGGCGCGGGGTGGGTCGAGGATATTGTCCAGCATTTGAAACTCAAGAACGCCAGAGCGTTTGTCGCGAACTACGGCGAGATCGCCGATCTCGCCCGCGCCGATTTCGGCAATGACATTATCTTCGCCTGGAATGGAACGACGTCCGGAGTGCGTGTTCCCAATGCCGATTGGATCGCAGCCGATCGCAAGGGCCTTACGATCTGCGACGCGACGTCGGCCGCTTTCGCCCAAAAACTCGATTGGGGAAAGCTCGATGCCACCACTTTTTCATGGCAGAAGGCGCTCGGCGGCGAGGCCGCGCACGGCATGTTGGTTCTTTCTCCCCACGCCGTGGAAAGATTGGAGTCCTATACGCCGCCCTGGCCGTTGCCAAAACTTTTCCGTTTAACCCGTGGCGGCAAATTGATCGAAGCGATTTTCGCGGGCGAAACCATCAACACGCCTTCGCTCATGTGCGTCGAGGATTATATCGACGCCTTGAATTGGGCAAAATCGCTTGGCGGACTCGATGCTCTCATTGGGCGCGCAAATGCCAATTCGAAAGCGCTCGGCGACTGGGTGGCGCGGACGCCGTGGGTGGATTTCCTCGCCGCCGACCCAAAGATCAGATCGAATACCAGCGTCTGCCTCAAATTGGTCGATTCGGCTGTCGCGGCGCTCGCGCCGGCGGGCCAGGCCGCTTTCGCCAAATCGCTCGAAAATTTACTCGAAAAGGAAAAGGTGGCTTTCGACATCGGCGCCTACCGCGATGCGCCGCCAGGCCTTCGGATCTGGTGTGGCGCGACCGTCGAGACAATCGATATCGAGGCACTGACGCCCTGGCTCGATTTCGCTTTCGGGAAAATCAAGGCCGATCTCGCCAAGGCGGCGTAAACGCGGCGCCGATGCAATTATCCCGCGAAAATAGGATTACCAAGCCGAGGCAGAGTAGAATCCGGCCACGCTAGATCTTGATCTGATTTATTCGCGTCACGATCTAAAGCCGTTGCTCGCGCATCCTGATGATCCAGCGCTGCCGGTTTTCGCTTTCGCTCGATCCTGTTCCAGGAGAAGGCCCTTGGCTCCGCGCGTATTGATTTCCGATGCCTTGTCGCCCGCCGCCGTCGCCATTTTCAAGGAGCGCGGCGTCGAAGCCGATTTTCAGCCGTCCCTCGGCAAAGACAAGGAAAAGCTCGCCAGCGTCATCGGCGGTTTTGACGGCCTTGCCATTCGCTCGGCAACGAAGGTCACCGCCAAGCTTCTCGAGCGCGCGGCGAGGCTGAAAGTGATCGGCCGCGCGGGAATCGGCATCGACAATATCGACGTTCCCGCCGCTACTGCGAAAGGCGTTATCGTGATGAATACGCCGTTTGGCAATTCGATCACCACCGCCGAACATGCGATCGCATTGATGTTCGCGCTCGCCCGCCAAATTCCGCAGGCCGATTTGTCGACGAAGGCCGGCAAATGGGAAAAGAGCCGTTTTATGGGTGTCGAGATCACCGGCAAGGTGCTCGGCATCATCGGCTGCGGCACTATCGGGTCGATCGTCGCCGAGCGCGCGATAGGCTTGCATATGCGTGTCATCGCCTACGATCCATATCTCTCGCCAGAACGCGCCCTCGATCTCGGCGTCGAGAAAGTTGATCTCCAAACTCTGCTTGGCCGCGCGGAATTCATCACGTTGCACACGCCCTTGACGGCGCAGACCAAAAACATTTTGTCGGCGGAAAATCTCGCCAAGACCAAGAAAGGAGTGCGGATTGTCAATTGCGCGCGCGGGGGACTTGCCGACGAACGGGCCTTGCGCGCGCTCCTGGACAGCGGCCATGTGGCGGGCGCGGCGTTCGACGTATTCGCGCACGAACCGGCAACCGGAAATCCACTTTTTGGCCATCCAAATGCGGTCTGCACTCCGCATCTTGGCGCTGCGACCGGCGAGGCGCAAGAAAACGTCGCGCTACAAGTCGCCGCGCAGATGTCGGATTATCTGCTCCGCGGCGCGATTGCGAACGCGATCAACTTTCCTTCGATCAGCGCCGAGGAAGCCCCCAAACTCATGCCCTTCATCGCGCTCGCCGGCCGCCTCGGTTCGTTTGCCGGGCAGTTCGTCGAGTGCGGGATTAAAAGGGTGGCGATCACCTATGAGGGCGAGGCGGCCGGATTGAACACGAAAGCGTTGACCGCATCAGCAATCGCCGGACTTTTGCGGCCCCTGCTCGCGGACGTCAACATCGTTTCCGCGCCAGGCGTGGCAAAGGAGCGGGGCATCGCGATCGACGAAGTAACCCGCGCCGCCGACGCCGATTACCAATCGCTCATCACCCTGTCGGTCGCAACGCAAAAAAACGAGCGCTCGGTCTCCGGCACTGTTTTTCACAATGGAAAGCCGCGCATCGTTTCGATCAATGGGATCGCAGTCGACGCGCTGGTCGCGCCCGTGATGATTTATGTCAGCAATGAAGATAAGCCGGGTTTCATCGGCCGTTTCGCGAGCCTTCTCGGCAATGCCGCGATCAATATCGCGACATTCGCGCTCGGCCGCGACCGCGAAGGCGGCTCCGCGATCGCGCTCGTCGAGGTGGACGGCCCAGTCCCGGAAAAGGTGCTTGCCGAAATCGAGACGCTGCCTGGCGTAAAGGAGGCCAAGGCACTGGCGTTTTGATGCCGGGCAGCGGCGGCCGATGGCTTGAAGCTTGCGGCGCCTTCTTGTACCGCTGGACCCGCATTCACCCGGCCATTTTGGAGTAAAGACCGATGGCGCGATGGCCCGTGCACGGCACGATTTCAGGTCCAATTGTCATGATCGGTTTTGGCTCAATCGGGCGCGGCGTGCTGCCGCTTATCGAACGTCATTTTAAGTTCGATAAATCGCGCTTCACGGTCATCGACCCCGAGGATAAGGACCGCCACCTTCTCGATGCCCGGGGAGTAGCTTTCGCCAACAGGGGTCTCACCGCTGACAATTTCGCGGCAATCTTGAGGCCGCTTCTCACGCAAGGTGCTGGCCAGGCCTTTGTCGTCAATCTCTCCGTCGAGGTGTCCTCGGTCGCGGTCATGCGGCTCTGCCACGAGCTTGGCGCGCTTTACATCGACACTGTAGCCGAACCTTGGGTTGGATTTTATACCGATCCGCGGCTAACCGCGTCCGAGCGGTCCAACTACGCGCTGCGCGAAGGCATCCTAGATTTGCGGCGCACGCTCGGCGTGGGACCTACAGCGATCTCCTGCTGCGGCGCCAATCCGGGCATGGTCTCCTGGCTCGTCAAGCAGGCGCTTTTAAATGTCGCCGCCGATTGCGGGATCGGTTCCGGGCAGCCTTCCTCGCGCGAAGATTGGGCGCGGCTCGCGCAGAAAACAGGCGTCAAAGGCATCCACATCGCCGAATGTGATACCCAACGCGCGTCGGCGCCGAAGCCGCGCGGCGTGTTCGTCAACACCTGGTCGGTCGAGGGCTTTATTTCGGAAGGTCTCCAGCCCGCCGAGCTCGGCTGGGGAACGCATGAAAAGCATCTGCCGCCGGAAGCAAAACGGCACGCTTTTGGACCCGATTGCGCGATCTATTTGCTGCGTCCGGGCGCGGGCACAAGGGTACGGTCCTGGACACCTGCGGCCAAGGCGCAGCACGGCTGGCTCATCACCCATAATGAGTCGATCTCGATCGCGGATTTCCTGACCCTTCGCGAGGGCGAAGAGGTCGTGTACCGGCCAACGTGCCATTACGCCTACCGCCCGGCCGACGATGCCGTGCTGTCGCTCGACGAGATGGCGGGGCGCCAATGGCAGCCGCAGGAAAAGTCCCACATTCTCGACGAGAACGAGATTGCGGATGGGATCGACGAGCTCGGCGTGCTGCTTTATGGCCACGCGAAGAATGCCTATTGGTATGGCTCGCGGCTTTCGATCGAGGAGACGCGGCGCCTCGCCCCTTATCAGAATGCGACGGGGCTTCAGGTGACCTCCGCCGTGCTTGCCGGCATGGTGTGGGCACTCGAAAATCCGCGAGCGGGCATTGTCGAGGCCGACGAGCTCGACTACCGCCGCTGCCTTGACGTGCAGCTCCCTTACCTTGGCCCGGTGACGGGGCACTATACGGATTGGACTCCGCTCGAAAGCCGCGCGATCCTGTTTCCCGAAGACATCGACACGGCGGATCCCTGGCAATTCAAGAATGTTCTCGTGCGATGACGAGCGGACTGGAAAGCCGCATTCTGGCCCCGGCATTGAAAGCCGGCTCGCCGGCGAAGCGCGCGGCGCGTGGCCAAACCCGCTGATGGCGGGAAGCAGGCCGCGGCCTCTATCCAGAGGCAATCCTCATGTGTTTTTGTTCGATCAAACCAGATTCAACTATTCCTTGACTGGCCCTAATGCGAGGTAGAAACTTGGATTCCATAGACCCTCGAAAGAAATTTCCGATGGACGATAATCTGGAAATCCGTTTCCAGAGCACGTACGATGTAAAACTTAACAAGTTCAGCTTGCCTTTGGTAAGCGTAATTATTATAAATTACAACTACGGGCGCTTTCTACGGGAGGCGGTTGATTCGGTATTCGCACAAAACTACCCTACTATTGAGTGCATTATAGTCGATAATGCTTCGACGGACGACAGCGGCGACATCCTCCTCGATCTTTCAAGGCAATATCCAAGCGCAGTCATATTGCGGCGCAGCGAAAATGGCGGTCAAAGCATAGCCTTGAAAGAGGGCTTCGAGGCAAGCTCGGGAGAATATGCCGTTTTCCTCGACGCGGATGACGTTCTGCTGCCGGCTTTCATAGAGACTCACATTTTCGTCCATTTGTCGCTCCGGATTCCGGTCGGCTTCTCTTCGTCGGACATGATTCAGGCTGTCCAATCGCGCCTGGTGCTCGGCACGATTGCCTATCTGAGTGAATTCGTGCGGTCTGGCCGCGGAAACAGGCCTGGTCTCTTGCGGCGGATCGACGAAAGCGCACCTTCCATGTGGCCGCTGCGCAGTCCCGACGCCGCGCTCGAAGATCAGGTCCATCTCGTCGAACGTAGCGATGCCGGTGACTGGATGTGGGCGCCGACTTCGGGCAATTGCTTTCGCCGGGACGCGCTTCAGCTTCTCTTGAAAAACGAGGAATTAGCCGCGCTCCGCAGTTGCACGGACGCCTATCTCCTTCGCGGCGTGAACATCGTGACGGGAAGCGTTGTGATCGACCGCCCGCTTGGGGTCTACCGGCTGCATGGGATGAATGCGTTTTCGAAGCATCCGCATCTCAACGATGTGCTCAGTTACGACAGAAACACCCCATCCGATCATAATCAGTTGGGCCGCAAAATGATCATGAATCATCTGATCGCGAACGCGCCGCTCTTCCTGCAGAAAATGCCTTCGCCTGGACATTATATAAATGCGTTAAAAGCGATGGACGACGCTTGGCCCCGGCTTCCGTCGATTGTCCCAGGATGCCGCTCTTACCTCGCGGGCAAGGTTGTCACCGAAGCCGCCACGCTCGCGCCCGCGCTTGGATTGTCCAATTTTATAGGCTTGTTGAACCGGCTCAAGGTGGCCCCGCACGTGATCTTGAAGGCCTGCCTCAAGCACGCGACGGCAAAGCGAAGCTGAACTTGCCTCAATTTCCCGGCCGTTCCTTTGATCATCTCGCGGTGGAGCGGTGAAGTTTCATGTTGCCGGCGGCGCTCTTGCCATGCTCGCACAAAAGCGTCTCGAAATACGCGACCGTGTATCGCAAACCCTCGTCCAATTCGACTGTGGGGCGCCAACAGAGCAGCTTTTCGGCAAGGGCGATATCGGGCTGGCGCTGTTTTGGATCGTCTTCGGGCAAGGGCCTCGCGACGATCGCCGATTTCGAGCCGGTGATCGCGAGGATCTTGTCCGCCAATTCGCGAATTGTGAATTCGCGCGGGTTTCCGAGGTTGACCGGTCCGGAGATTTCTTCCTGCGAATTCATGAGGCGGTCCAGTCCGTCGATCAAATCGGTCACGTAGCAGAAGGATCGCGTCTGCAGGCCCTCGCCGAAGATGGTGATGTCTTTTCCAAGCAAGGCCTGGCAGATGAAATTTGACACGACGCGGCCGTCGTCTGGGCGCATATAGGGGCCATAAGTATTGAAAATTCGCGCGACCTTGATGCTCATTCCATGCTGACGGCGATAGTCGAAAAACAGAGTTTCGGCGCAGCGCTTGCCCTCGTCGTAGCAGGATCTGCTGCCGATCGGATTTACATTGCCCCAATAGTCCTCGGTCTGCGGATGGACGGCGGGATCGCCATAGACCTCGGATGTGGAGGCTTGCAAGATGCGGATCTTGAGGCGCTTGGCAAGGCCAAGCATGTTGATCGCACCAGACACGCTCGTCTTCGTCGTCTGAACCGGGTCGAACTGATAATGGACCGGCGAGGCCGGACAAGCGAGGTTATAAATCTCATCCACTTCGACAAAAAGCGGAAACGTCACGTTGTGGCGGAGCACCTCGAAGCGCCTGTTGCCGAGGAAATCCTCGATGTTGCGGCGTGATCCCGTGGAAAAATTATCGGCGCAAAGAATCTCGTGGCCCTGGTCAAGCAGGCGCCGGCAAAGATGCGTCCCGAGAAAGCCCGCGCCACCGGTGACCAGGATACGTCTTTGTCCAAATAACACATTCAACTCCGCGTCGATTGTTTCGTATTTGAAGTGCACCGCTTTGAACAGCTACCGGCGATTTCAGGATATGAACGATCGGTTCATTGCTATCATAGTGCGAATACGCGAGAAAGTCTCAATGGAACTCATCCTCCTCGACAGCGGATTGGCGACCAAGGCCGGACATAGTTACAGGCTAGCCAAGACAGTGGCTGGGGCCTTAGCGCGACGGGAATTGCGCTACCGCATTTTTGGCTTGAGCGGTCTCGATACGTCGATTTCCGCAGAGATCGGCGCTATCCCGCATTTCAGCCGGTCGTTGTATGATGGCGTGGATCTTTCGTGGGGCGAAAAGCAGCTGCGATCCATCGCGGCGGTTCTTCGCGGCGCTCCGGCCGGCGGCTCGATCCGGTCTGAACCAAGAAGCTGGACGGCGCTCAACGACGCCTTCGAGCGGGATCTTCGAGCCTTACCTTTGGACATTTGGCAGCCGGACAATCTCGTCGGCGTGGTGGCGATTTCGCAAAACCAGATTCTTGGGCTGGTTCGCTTCTTGCGCACGATGCCGCGCGGCCGGCTTCCCCGCGTCGTCTGCCAGTTGATGTTTCCGCCAAGCTTTGTGCCGTGGGGAACAGCTTCGACGCATGGAGAAAAATTCTACCGCATTGCCTTTAAGCTGGCGGCACCGCTAATCGGCCGCTCTCTCTTCTTCACCGTGGAAAACGAAGCGATGCGCACGTTGTATAGCAAGGACTTTGGCATCCGGACGCGGATTTTGCCCGTCCCTTTTGGCGCTTCGGGACCTGAACGAAGAATCGAAGGCAGGGTCCGCGTGGGATTCTTCGGCGATTCGAAATGCGACAAGGGCTTTCACCTCTTGCCGAAGGCAATCGCAGTTTGCCAGCGTGAGGGGCTCGACGCCGAGTTCATCGTTCAGATTCAGCACAGCCGCTGGGAACAGCGCACGATCGAAGCGGAATGCGCGTTGCGCGCGCTAAGAGATGTGCGCTTCTTGGAAGGAATACTTTCATGCGAGGATTACGCCGCCTGGGCCGGCCGCACGGACGTAATGCTGTTGCCCTACGATCCGGTTGCCTTTGGCCCCGCGCGCGGGTCAGGAATTTTTGCTGAATCGGTTGCCGCCGGACGTCCCGTCGTCGCATCAAGAGGCACGTTTGCTGGAACCAGCGTCGAGAACAATCAAGCCGAAGGCGAGGTCTTCGCGCCCTACACAAGCGAAGCGTTGGCCGCCGCCATCGCCAGGCTCATACCGCGTCTTCCGGCATGCAAGGCGCGCGCGGCGGAGCGCGCGAAGAATTTCGTGCACAGCCATAGCCCCGGCGCCTATATCGATGCGCTTTTGGCGCATGCAAAAACTTGATAAGGTTGGCGCCGTAGCGTCCGGAGCGGCGGGTCCAATAATGATTGGAGTGGAGCTTAAGCCCGCGCCGCTGCCACGAAGAGTTCTCGCTTAATCTTCCGCGCCGGTTCCCTACGTAAATTGCCGTCCCCGGTCCAATGAGGTAAAGCGAAAGCAATGAAGATCGTAGGCGCTTGCGTTTTGATCCTTGCCGCGTCGCTAGCCGTGGCGGCCACTAACGATTACCCCACCGAGGCGCGCGCCGACTATGTCTTCGTCTGCATGAAGACCAATGGCGAAACCCCCGAGATCCTGCGGCGCTGTTCTTGTTCGATCGATGTCATTGCATCGTTGCTGCCTTACGACCGTTATGTGGCGGCGCAAACCGTGGCGAGCCTGAATCAGGCGCGGGGCCAAATCGGGACCATGTTTCGCGGGAGCGAGCAGTTGAAGGCCATGCTGGCCGATCTCCATCGGGCGGAGTCCGAGGCCGAAGTTCGCTGTTTCTAGGAAACCGCGGCGCGATCATTACCTGTCGCCGATTCTGAACATCTCGCAGCGTGGGTCTCGTCACCCGAACCCACGACGCGAAAAAAGGAACCCCGCGTCGCTGGGAGACAAGACCGCCGGGCGAGGGGGAATTATTTCGGCGCCGCCGGGTATTAAAGCAATTTGATCGGAACTGATCTAGTTGAATTCTGAAGAGCGTGTGCGTATGCTCTTGCCGCTTGAAGGAAACCCCCCATGAACCTGATTTGGCTCGGCCACTCGGCTTTCCGCATCGAGCTCGGCGCAGCGGTCATTTTAATCGACCCATTTCTCACCGGCAATCCTAAATTCACCGGCGACGCGGCAATGGCGGCGGCGGGGGCGACTCACATCGTGTTGAGCCACGGCCATGACGATCATATCGGCGATGCTGCCAAGATCGCCAAGACGACCGGCGCGCAGGTCATTTCGAATTTCGAAATCTGTATGTATTTGAACGCGCAAGGCGCGGAGAATATCAACCCCGGCAACACCGGGGGCACGATCGATTGCGGTGCGTTTAGCGTGAGCCTCACCCAGGCGTTGCATTCGTCGGGAACCGTCCTCAATGGCCAATCCATCTATCTCGGTAGTGCGAATGGCATTGTCGTCAAGCCAAGGGATGCGCCTTCGATTTACCATATGGGCGATACCGATGTGTTCTCCGATATGGCTCTGATCGCGGAGATTCATTCGCCCAGGATCGGCCTTGTGCCAATCGGTGACCGTTTCACCATGAGCGGGCGGACGGCGGCGCTCGCGGTCAAGCGCTTCTTTAAATTCGATACCGTTGTCCCGTGCCACTATGGGACCTTTGATCTTCTCGACCAGGACGCAAGCCACTTCATCGCGGCGATGCAAGGCCATGCGACAAAAGTTGCCGTTCCCCGCGCGGGCGAGGCCTTGTCGTTTTGACTGCCGCGCCTTGCGCTTGGCATGCGCAACTGAACGGTGCGTGGGAATTAAAGCATGATCTTAATAAAGTCGCAGACTTTTTGGCTTAGATCCTGCGTACACATAAATAAACGAGAATCGCCATGGCAATTTTTTCGAAAATATTGGCGATCAAAGCATCGAAAGCCTTCACTGACCGGAGTTGGCCGGGTCTTCGCGTTCCTTTACGCCGGCGCAACGTTTTTTGCCGGCCACTGGTGGCCCGGCTGGGGACTGGTGAAATTCAACCGGGACGCCGGAGGCGAGCCAGAAGGGAAAGCCATGAGCGCAGGCATTGCGGCCCCCGTCATGCGGCATGAAGCCGAGGCGCTGTTCGATCGGGCCGACAAACTTTTGAAGCAAGGGACGCAGTCCGAAGATAACCGGGCGCTGATCGAAGCCATCGATACCTATCGCCGCGGCCTCGCTCCCCTTGCGCGCCCGAAGAGCCCGCTGCAATGGGGTTTGGCGCACACGAATCTTGCCGTTGCGCTCGAAACGCTCGGCGAGCGGGAGAGCGGGACGGCACGGATCGAGGAGGCCGTCGAAGTTTATCGCGAAGCCTTGCAGGAATATACCCGCGCGCGCACGCCGCTCGATTGGGCCGCAACTCAGATGAATCTCGGTAACGCGCTCGCGAGACTTGGCGAGCGGGAGAAGGGCACGGCGCGGCTCGAAGAGGCCGTTGCCGCCTTTCGCGAGGTCGTGGAGGAATATACCCGGGAGGGAGCGCCGCTCGATTGGGCCGCCGCCCAGATGAATCGCGGCAATGCGCTCAGAGTGATCGGCGAGCGGGAGAAAGGCACGGCGCGGCTCGAGGAGGCCGTCGAAGCCTATCGCGAAGCGTTGAAGGAATACACCCGCGAGGGCACGCCCCTCGAATGGGCCAGGACCCAAATAAGCCTCGGCGCCGCGCTCGAAACGCTTGGCGAGCGGGAGAGCGGCACGGCACGGCTCGAGGCGGCCGTCGAAGCCTACCGCGACGCCTTGCTGGAATTGACCCGCGCGCGCAGCCCGCTCGAATGGGCCACGACCCAAAACAATCTCGGTACCGCGCTTAAGGACCTCGGCACGCGCGAAAGTGGCACGGCGCTGCTCGAAGAGGCTGTCGAAGCCCATCGCGAAGCCATGCAGGAATTGACCCGCGATCGCGTTCCGGTCCAGTGGGCCGTCACCCAGCACAATCTCGCCGTCGTTTACCGCGCCCTGTTCGAAAAGGATCGCGAGCCGCGCCATCTCGACGATGCGATTGAGGCCATCGATCGGGCTCTTGAAGAATTCCGGGCGGCCAACAAATCCCGCTTAATCGAAATGGCCGGTGTCTTGCGGGAAAAAATCCTCGCGGCGAAAGGTGAGCTGTAGCGGCATCGCATCCCGCTTCCCCTCACAGGCGATTGGCTCTGACCGCCGCAGCGTTGGCCGCGAGCGCCGGCATGGCTTGCCGCGAGGTTTTGGCGAGTCCATGCTCGGTCTTGTGCCAAGTCTCGTTGATCATGACCTATAGGCCCAGTCAGTAGCCTGGCAGCCTCGTATGTGACGCTGACTTTGGTCCGCCGATTGTCGCGCCGACATACCGTTGAAAGGCGTCGCAATGGGATGTGTGAGGTTATTTTGACATCGCGGCTATGCATAAAGGCATAATTGATCACTGTTAATAGTTATGTAATCATCACACTCTCGGCTGCGTTGGTGAGGTTCTGGCTCCTGCTGGTGCCCGCGCCAGTTAGAAGCGCCCGCCGATCCTCCGCGGCGGGAGACTCGTAGCGTAGAAGTTTTTTCATGGCACTCAATCCCGAGCCGGTGTTCGATCCGAAATCTTTTCTTGCCCTTGTTGGCGAGGGCCGCAGCATTGGGATGTACGGCAAGGACAAGACCGTCTTTGCACAGGGAGACCGTGCGGATGCGGTCTTCTACATCCAGAGTGGCAAGGTGAAGATCACCGTCGTTTCGAAGCAAGGCAAGGAAGCAGTCGTCGCAATTCTTGAAACGAACGATTTCTTCGGTGAGGGATGCCTTGCCGGGCAGGCGCAGCGCATTGCGACGGCAGCGACGATGATGGACTCCGTCATCGTGCGCCTGGAAAAAGCGGCTATGGTCCGCCTGACCCAACAGGAGCCAGCGTTCTCCGGGATCTTCATGGCCCATCTTCTCGCTCAGGCCATCCGCGTCGAGGCAGACCTCATCGATCAGCTGCTCAATTCGAGTGAGAAACGGCTTGCCCGGCTGCTCCTGCTGATGGCGAACTTTGACAAGGAAGTGAAACCGGAGCCGATGATCGCGAAAATCAGCCACGAGACACTTGCGGATATGATCGGAACAACCCGGTCCCGGGTGAGTTTCTTCATGAACAAATTCCGAAAACTGGGCTTCATTGACTACAACGGCGGCGACGGCGGTATCGCAGTCCACAGTTCATTGTTGAATGTCGTTCTGAACGACGAGCGAGTCCAGACTCATAAACCCACCCGGTCTGGGAAGCAGCCGCGATCGGAGCGGCTGATGTCTTGAATTATCTATTAAAATATGCAGAGGTGCCGATATGAGTGATGAGAATAACGGAGGCGCAGTCATCTCAAATAAGCCTTTGCATTCTCCGCAATCGGCGATACTCGCAATCGTCAATTTTATTAATTATCTCCAGCCGGAAGTGGTACTCGTCGATCCAAACGCAGGTCAGCTACTGCAGATGTGCAAGGCTGAGCTGCTGCAGACATTGGCAGTGGAGGCCACGACCAGCGTCTTGCGCCACGCCGCGCAAACCAACGCTACCTTCGCCTCTGTGTCACAAGCTTTTGCGAGCGACGCGGCGCGGAAATTTGCAATGGCGCAGACGGCGTGCGACAACGAAATTGCGATCGCGCGAAAGAATGAGCAAGCGCGAAATGATATTGGCTTAAATGGAGTGAAGACCCCCTAATTCCGCGTCGCGACGACGGCCGTCACTGCGGCGTTCTCCGCGGCTTCGCACGCTCCCGCCTCACGGCGGATAGGCCCCAACCGCCGCCGCCCTGGCCGCGAGCGCCGGCATGGCTTGCCGCGAGGTTTTGGCGAGACCATGCTCGGTCTTGTGCCAATGAAAGGGCCGCAAAATAAGATCACAGAGCGCCAACCAGGCCGCGGCCGAGGTTAGCAGATAATACAAAGGAAGCAGCGGCAGGAAGGGCCAAAGTCCAAGCAGCTTGCGCCGCTTCATGCCGAGCAACGCGAGCCATAAGATCGACCCCGTTCCGAACAGCACCGCCGACATCCAAAGCACGGCCTCGATTAGTTCAAGGGCGGTGGCGGGCGACGGCAGGCCGCCCGATAAATCATGGACCATGAGCGCAGTGAAAAATGGCCAAAGCGGCGGCGCAATCACCAAACCGATCATCATCAGGGCGAGCGCCAGGCTGTGCGCAACGCCAAGCTCCGCGACGAGGCGGCGGGGATCGCGGGTGAGCGTGATGCAGGTCTGCATCCAGCCCTTGGACCAGCGCCGCCGCTGCCTCAGCCACGCATCGATCCGCGCCGGGGCCTCTTCCTGCGTGCTCGATGGCAAAATCCCGGTGCCATAGCCGAACCGGGCAAGGCGAAGGCCGAGATCGGCATCTTCGGTCACGTTCCAGGCGTCCCAGCCGCAGACCTCGCGCAAAACCTCGGTGCGAAAATGGTTGGACGAGCCGCCGAGCGGCAGCGGCAGGGCAAGCCCAGCGAGGCCCGGGTTCAGGACATCGAACAAAACCGCATACTCGATTGCGAACAGCCGGGTCAGCCAGGAATCCTCGATATTGTCGATCGCGAGCCGCGCCTGAAGGCAGGCAAGCTTGCGCGGGGCGCGCAAAAAACGTTCCGCCGCCTCGCGCAATTGGCCCGGCGCAGGAGCGTCCTCGGCATCGAAGACGACAAGGAGCTCGCCGCGCACCAGCGGCAAGGCGATGTTTAGCGCGCGCGGTTTGGTCCTTGGCCAGCCCGCCGGCGCAACGACGACCTCGTAGTTGGCGGGCAGGTTCAAGGCCTCGAGTGCGAGCTGCGTCGCGCGATCGTCGTGCTCGATCACGAGCTTGATGTCGAGCTTGCCGCGCGGATAGTCGATCGCGTCGAGCGCGGCGGCGAGTTGCGGCACGACCCGCGCTTCCCGGTGCAGCGCGGCCACGACCGAATAGACCGGCAGAAGGCGATCCTCAACCCGAGCTCGAAACGGCTCTAGCCCGCAAGCAGTGCTAGCTGCCCCGGCAAACAGACGAAGCCAAATTGAGGCCACGAAAAAACAGGTCATCGACAACGAGACGATGGCGAGGGTAAATTCTGGCGCTAGGCCAAATGCAAAAGTGGAGGCCGCGATGGCCGTTATGGCAACGGCGCGTTGTGCCTGGCTTGAGCTGGCTTTCGCGGAAAGACTCGGATCGAGGTTGGCGAGGCCGAGGCTTGCCTCGCGCAGGATCGTCGCGGTCGCACTCGCGCGCACCAAGCGGGACATATGCGTAGGCGTCGTGATCGCGACGCGCCCGCTTAAGCGCTCGCCGCGGCGTGCCCTTGCCACGAGATGGGCGAGCAATCGACCGCGCGGTGCCGCGAGCCACTCCGGGCCGGCGTCGCTATCGAGCGGCGCGAGACCCGCATGGATCGCGTGCGGGTAGCGCGCACCGGCGCCTAATGCCGCCTTTCCGCCGATAAAGGCCGCGCCGAGACGATGCGCGAGACAACGATAATAGAAACTGTCGCCGATCGACCCGCTCGCGAGCAGGGCGGCCTCCGGCGCAATGGCTTGCCGGCGTGCCTCAGCGGCCGCGCGGAGCAAAAGCGCTGGGCTCACGCCATAGGCGGTGAGAAACGCTAGTCCGGGCGGCAAAGAGACGGGGCGCCACTCTGGGGCCGCTCCCGGATGTGGGCTAACCGGCGCCTTGGGCAGCGAGCCGGTAAAGGGCAAGGCGCCTACGACTCCGCTAGGCCGGCGCAAATCCGTCTGTCCAAAGGGCAAAAAGCGATAAACGGGCGTTTAGCAAATCTGGATGCATTTATCTATTGATATTCGTCAAAAATCAAACAAAAGCAATAAAATTATGCGCCTCTGGCGGGTGGCCCCTCGCGCGACGTAACCGGTGCCGTGACGTTGCTATTGGCGTAGCAGAGGGCGCACGGGGGCGGGTTTTCCGCGGCGTTGCGACACGCCGGGAATGCTAAAGGAAAGCAGGCCGGAAACGTAGCCGATTTGGAGAGATGCGCTTAGCGCGGCGAATTCGAGTAGCGCGCGCACCAGGCCGTGCTCGACATTAGCCGATCTGACGAGAACCGCGGCGAGGAGGAGCGCGCACGCCGGGACGAGAACCACAACCTTGAAAAACCGCCCGAGAACCGCGCCCAGAAGGACGCTCCAGATTAGCATGATGGCCACGCAACGTCTCCTCGGTGACGCGTCTAGCTATGCCGCGACAATTACTAATTGCTGACTCGGAAAACACGCCGCAAGCAGTGCCGTAAGCGTTACTTCTCTTGGCTAAGCTCAGGTATACAGAACTACTTTCTGCTCTACTGAGAGAGTAACCGCACAAAGTAAACATTTCGGATCGTAATCCGATTCGATTTGAGCGAACGATCGTTATTTGCGGCGGAATGTAAGATAGGCAGGCCTTCGCCCGCCGCGAAGCGCTTTGTCTTCGTATCTCGTGCCGGTCCAGCCGTCCCAGGGCCGTTGCCAATCCCAGGGCCCCGCCGGAGCCCAGGCAAAATCGGGCGCGTGCAAGACGCGCGCCAAGCTCCAGCCCGTGTTGCCGTCGATATCGGTTGCAAAGCGAAGCTCCGCGCCCGGACGCATGACCCGCGCGAGCCGGGCCAGCATGTCGCCTGACAGGAACCGGCGCCTGTGGTGGCGCCGCTTTGGCCACGGGTCCGGATAAAGCAGAAAGACTCCGTCCAAAGCCTGGCCTGGCAGCGCTGCGATCACCGCTCGGGCGTCGCCATTGTAAAGGCGCACATTGCGCAACTGACCCGCTTCGATGAGCGCCAAGGCCTTGGCGATGCCGTTCAAAAACGCCTCGCAACCGATGTAGCCAAAATCAGGATGCGCGTGCGCCTGAGCGGCGAGGTGCTCGCCGCCGCCGAAGCCAATTTCGAGCCAAAGTGCCGCGGGCCTATCGGGAAAGAGGCCGGCTGGATCTTGGATGGGCCGCGATACATCGAAGCTGAAACACGGCAAAACCGCCCTCAAAAGAGCGGCATAATGAGCGCTAAGCTTCCTGCCTCGGCGCCGGCCATGTAAGCCGATGGAATTCGCCTGGGTTTGTTGCGGCGTTGCAGCGCCAGGTTCGGGCCGCTGCGACCGCGGCTCCCCAGTTTGACGTCCGGTGTCGATTCCGGGGTTCATGGGCCCCTGCGCGGCGTCCAATCTTGGCAAATTCGCGGTATTATGGCGCAGCTGTCATAAGCGGTAGACCGGGGCGCACTTAACGATTCGGGGCGACATCGCTCGTGTGCTGCGTCTGAGGTTTTCAGCAAAGCTTGATGATGCCCGTACATTTCCCTTGCGCATGTGTCGCACTTACACCATATTGTCAAAATCAATTCCGGCGGCTAATCAACGAAAAATGGAGTGAAACGTATGGGCGAGCTTCTAGACATTGCGAGTTGGGTTGGGACGCCTCTTGGCGGCATTTGCGCCGTGATCTTTGTGACTGTTATGTTTTTTTATGGGCGGTGGGTCCTCGCAGATCCGAAAAAAAAAGAAACGAAGTAGGATAATCTTATCCGCGCCGCATGGGTCAATCCGCCGTAGGTTAATGGGCGGCGCCGCAGCGGCGGTCAATTCGCAATTTCGCTGCCCTTGCCAATCACGGAATCAGCAAGCAACTCGGGCCCGTGCTTGACAACGGGGGGACGAGATCGCGCTAATTGTCCTTGATGTCCGAAAAGACGATTTCCGGCCATTTGTCCTGCTCGTATTTGAGGTCGAAGGCAGAGGCGGCCAGGAAGACCGGCGCGCCTCCGAGATCGCGTGCCATCGAAGCGGGGTGGGTGCGAAGAAATCCGTTGCGTCCGGCGGGATATTTCGCGCCAATCCAGCGCGCGAATTTGAACCGGCTTGTCTCGAAAGTTATGCGCAATCCATATTCGGCTTGCAGCCGCTCGGCGAGGACATCGAGCTGCAAGGCGCCGACGACGCCAGCGATCGCGCCCGATCCGTCGTCCGGCAAAAACAGCTGGACAACGCCTTCCTCGGCCATTTGGCCTAAAGCCTCGCGCAGCTTCTTCGCCTTCATCGCATCGCCGGTCTTGACCCGGCGAAGAATCTCGGGGGCGAAGCTCGGGATGCCGCGAAAGACGAGATCCTCGCCTTCCGTCAGGGTGTCACCGATGCGCAATATGCCATGGTTTGGAATGCCGACGACATCGCCCGCATAGGCTTCGTTTGCGAGTTGCCGGTTTCGCGCGAAGAAGAATTGCGGCGCGTTTAGCGCGATATTTTTGCCCGAGCGAACGAGCTTCGCCTTCATGCCTCGCGTCAATTTGCCCGAGCAAACACGCAGAAAAGCGATCCGGTCGCGATGATTTGGGTCCATGTTCGCCTGGATCTTGAACACGAAGCCGGTCATTTTATCTTCGCGCGCGTCGACGGTTCGCGAAGCCGCTTGAAGCCCGTGCGGCGGCGGCGCGAAATCGATCAGCGCGTCGATCAAGTCCTGCACCCCAAAATTGCGCAAGGCGCTGCCGAATAAGACGGGCGTCAAATGGCCTTGCCGAAACGGCCCGAAGTCGAACGTCTTCAAGCCCACCCGGGCGAGCTCGATCTCGCCGCAGGCCTTGGCGAAATCCGCTTCGTTCAGGAGGTCGGCAATGAAGCGATCGTTTGGCCCCGAAACGGGCACGGGCGCGCCGTCGCGGTCGAGCCGCCGCACGAGATTACGCCTCAAGTCGAACGTGCCCGCGAAGGCGCGGCCGCGCCCCAGCGGCCAGGTGATAGGGGCGGCATCGAGCGCGAGCGATTGTTCGATTTCCTCGAGGAGATCGAAGAAGTCCCGCGTTTCGCGGTCGAGCTTGTTGATGAACGTCAGGATTGGAATATCGCGCAGGCGGCATACCTCGAACAGTTTGCGGGTCTGCGCCTCGATGCCTTTCGCGGCATCGATCACCATGATCGCGGCATCGACGGCGGTTAGCGTGCGATAGGTATCTTCCGAGAAATCCTCGTGGCCCGGCGTATCGAGGAGATTAAAGACGCAATTGCCATATTCGAAGGTCATGACCGAGGTGACGACCGAGATCCCGCGCTTGCGCTCGATTGCCATCCAGTCCGAGCGGGTCCGGCGCCGGTTCGCCTTGGCGCGAACCTCGCCCGCAAGCTGAATTGCGCCACCGAAAAGCAGGAGCTTTTCGGTGAGTGTCGTCTTGCCCGCGTCGGGGTGGGAAATAATCGCGAAGGTCCGCCGCCGGGCGACCGGATCGAGGTCGTTCATGCCGGTGCTTCGTTGCAAGGAGAGGCCTTGATGTCAATCGCCTGGATATCATCGCAATGGCGCAGGCTCGCCCAGCGGACCTGCGCCATTGGTACGCAAGCTAGTCCGCGCGAGCGAACTCGTGGGTTTCGAACTGACGGAATTTGAAGCCCTTCAAACCCGGGGCGTCGCTCCCGCGCGGTTCAAACGGTGATCCGCTTGATCGAACCTGTGTTTCCGGCGCGGCCCGACCGCAGGAAGCGGTTTATGAAACTTGCGCTTGAAGCCGACCCTCCCGGCACTCCGCCGCCCGCCAGCATTGTCGTGCTGGCGGGCCGAGGATCACCACAATATCAGGCCGCCTTGATTCGTTCGCGGATAGACATTTCCAACTGGATTTGGCCCTCCAGCCGAATCCAAGCGTCTGGCGCCTTACCCACCTGCTGCACGACCCGGCCTTGATTCTCAAACGTGTTCTGGATCGTGGCCGACAGCTCAGCCTTCTTCTCCTGGAACAGAGTCATTGGATCTGTCTTGAAGCGCAGCTGGCCGTTGCCATCTTCCTCCAGCAGCAGCCGGAAGGCCGAGAACACTGGCCATATGAAAGCGCCTGAGACTTTCGAGCTGCACGTCCGCGCGAGCAGGGGCGTGATCAACACCGTCTTACGCCGCTTGCGGTCGGTCGCCGGCTTGCCGTCTGCCCAGGGGAATGACGGTTGGGTCTCCGGCAGCGTTGTGTAGATGTGATCGTACAGCTTGATGAAGTCCGGGAGCAGGTGTGCGAGCTTGTCGTAGAAGGTGCTGTCCTCCCCCTCGGCCTCGCCGAACTCACGGATGACAACGCCAGAGCGGACATAGACCTCGTTCGCCACCTTCACGTTGGGCTTGTAGAGCCGGATGTTCATTAGGGCCAGCAGGTGAATGAGTGTCTTGACCGGCACCTCTGTGCTGCCCTCAGGCACTTCCTGGTTCGTCTTCCACACGACCCTCTCCACAAAAGAATGACCGAAGGGTGCCGGCGCTTTTCCCAGCACCTGCTTCATTAGGTCGTATTTCCCGGCAAGATTTTGCAATGCCGTCTGATCGACGCTCTGCGACAGGTTGCGGGCGCGGGCAATGTCGTGCAAGAGTTCGGGGTCTGAAACGGGGGCGACCAACTCCAACTGCACCATGGCGCGCTTGCGGGCGATGGCGATGCTGTTGGCCAGTTTCTGGTCATCCTCCAGTAGCGGAGCCAGCTTGGGGTTGTCGGCCGCCTTGTCCTTCTTGCTCAGCACCGCCTTCAGCGTCATGCCTTCGGCATAGATGGGGTGATCGTGAACGACGTGCAGCAAAGTCCCGTACGTATGGCCGCCGTTGACGACGCCTTGCAGTTGGTCCTGATCGAAGGCGACCTCGACCCACTGTTCGTTTCCCTCCTGCGTAACATTCACCGCGGTCGCGGTGCAGACCACGCCGCCGTTGAGAATCTGAAACATATCGGGACGAGTTAGCAGGGTCTCCCGCATTTCAACGCACGTGGGATTCTTGATCACGTTCGGAACGCGGGCGTTCGCGTCAAGTGGCAAGTCCCGCGGCAGGTCCTCCGCGGCGACCACGACAACCCATTTTTTGTGGATTCCGTCGTCAACTGCTTTGAAGGCCCGGTTGCTCCGGAACCGGTAGGGCCTGAGCGACGACGTGATGATGGCGTGTGTAGACATTGTGATAAACTCCTGTTCGGCGTCTGCCGTAAAGAGGTTGCGTCGGGAATGCCGTGGGGCCGACGTGGCAACACGGGTTCCAGACGCGCCCCATATAGGCTCGTCTCGAACGTCACGCAAGTCCCTCGTCAGGCTGCCGTTCGCATTTGCTTGGGCCGTTTTGGGGGGCTAGTTCACCCCGCAAGGCGCGCGAGGCCATCCGGCGTTGGCCCGCCATGGGCGAAGTCGAGAAGTTCGATCGTATGGAGCACCGGGATCGATGTGCCGCTTTCGATCTGAGCGATGCAGCCGATGTTGCCCGTGGCGATAACGTCGGGCGCAATTTGCATGATGTTGGCAATCTTGCGCTCGCGCAGCCGCGCCGCAATCTCCGGCTCCAAAATATTATAGGTGCCCGCCGAACCGCAGCACAAATGCCCTTCGGGAATGTCGCGCACCTTAAAGCCTGCTTGCCCCAAGAGCTGCCGTGGCAAGGCGTCGATCCTTTGGCCATGCTGCATCGAGCAGGCAGAATGATAGGCGACAGTTAGGCCGCAAGGTTGCGCCGGTTCGGGCAGATCGAGCGTGTCCAAAAATTCCGTCACATCCTTGGCCAGCGCGGAAACCCGCGCGGCCTTTGCCGCATAAGCCGGATCGCCGCGCAGCAAAAATCCATAATCCTTGACCATGGTGCCACAGCCCGACGCCGTGATCAAAATCGCATCGAGTCCATGCCCTTCGATTTCCTTGCTCCAGACATCGATGTTGGCCCGCGCGTGGGCAAGGGCGCCCGCTTCCTTGCCCAAATGGTGGAGGAGCGCGCCGCAGCAGCCTTCGCCTTTGGCAAGCACGACTTCAATTCCGAACCTGGTTAGCAAGCGGATCGCCGAGTCGTTGATGCTGGGCCGCAATACCTGCTGGACGCAGCCGCAAGCAAGGGCAACACGGGCAATGCGCGGTCCGGCGGAGACGATCGCGCCCGAGCGTGGACCGGCGGCTTGCCGGATATGGTCCGGCGCGAGGTGCAACATCGCGGCAAGGCGCCGCCCGGTCCGGCCAAAACGCGGATAGAGAGAACTGAAGGGTCTGGCCAAGGGCGCGGCAGCAAGCGCAAATCGGAAACGGTTTGGATAAGGCAGAACGGCGCCGAGAAAAGCCCGGAACAAAAGGTCTGCGAGCGGCCTTCGAAACGTCTTTTCGATGTGGCTTCTCGCCCCATCGACAAGATGCATATAGTTGACGCCGGAAGGGCAGGCCGTCATGCAGGCGAGACAGGAAAGACAGCGGTCGATGTGTTTCACCGTCAGCGCATCGGCGGCCCGGTTTTTTTCGAGCATGTCCTTGATGAGATAAATTCTGCCGCGCGGAGAATCGAGTTCGTCGCCAAGCAGCACGAAGGTCGGGCAGGTCGCGTTGCAGAAGCCGCAATGGACGCAGGTGCGGAGAATTTTCTCCGCCTCCGCCGTCGCCGGATTTTTGCGCTGCGCGGGGGTAAAATTCGTCTGCATCTCAAAATTCCGCCCACATGCGGCGCGGCTCCAAAATAGCATATGGGTCGAACGCCGCCTTCAGCCGCCGCGACAATAGGGCGAGCGCTTCCGGCTGCGGCTCGAAGACCGGGATTGTCGCGCGAGTTTCGGCGGGGGCGCGGATTAATGTGGCATGGCCGCCGCCATGTTCCGCAACCGCTTGACGAATTATGCCTGCCGCCGCGTCGGGGCAAGGATCGAGCGCGATCCAGACCAATCCTCCCGACCAATCGAACAAGGTTTTGGTGTCATGCGAGCGGGCAACCGTCTCGGCGACCTTTGGTCCGGCGGTTGGCGCCACGGAAATTTTCCAGATGAGTTTTTCGCGCGGATAAGAGAGCGGCTCGACGTCGCGCACCGCGCGCCAGAGTTTTTGGGAAGCAGGCGCGTCGAGCCTTGCCAATGGCGCAAAATCTTTCAGCATCGCTTCGAGCCGGTCGAGACGCCCGGCGACGGAGGGCGCGAAACCTTCGAGGCGCAACGCCGTGATCGAGGTCGAGTATCCTTGTGTCTTTGCCGCGCAAGGCGGCAAATGCGCGGCGCCGGAAACATCGGCCGGCGCGCCCATCGCGGCGCAAAGCGCCTGTACGGCTGGCGCCGGATCGAGGCCGGCAAGTATCAATGTCGCCGTGGTTTCCCCGCGCGGAAGCACCTTTAAGGTCACCTCGGTCGCTACCGCCAGGGTTCCAAAAGATCCGGCGAGGCCACGCGACAGATCATAGCCGGTGACGTTTTTCACGACCCGGCCGCCGGCCTTAAAGGCCTCGCCGCGGCCGGAAACCGCCTTGATCCCTAAGACAAAATCCCGCGCCGCTCCCGCCTTGATCCGGCGCGGACCGGAGAGATTGGCCATGATTGAGCCGCCGAGCGTTCCACTCCCGGTGCCATAAAGCGCCGCGAAGAACATCGGCTCGAAGGCAAGCTCTTGCGCGTTTTTGGCGAGCATCGTCTCGATGGTCTCGATAGATGTTCCGGCAAGCGCCGAGATAACCAATTCCTCGGGCTCATAAAAGGTGACGCCGTTGAGGCGGGAGAGATCGAGGTAGCCCGCGTTTTTCCCCGGCCTGCCAAGCGCCGCCTTCGATCCGAGACCCGTGACCGAAAGCGGCGTGCGCTTTGCCGCCGCCTCGGTGACACATTCCGCCACCTCGGCCGGTCCGGCCGGGAGAAATGAGGACATTTTTACACGCGTGCGCCTTAACGTGAGCGAGGAGAACCCGCGAAGCGGGACCATTTTTGGCGGCAGCTAAGCTGGAATTCCGTCTGCTCGTTGTCGTTTTTTGTCATGCCGCCAAAGACTCTTCGGCCGTGAACTAGATCGGCTCGAAACGGCCCTTTAGCTGTGCAGCCTTCGATCCCATCTCACACCGTTCCACCAGCTTTGCGTTGCCGCTGAGAACTTCGAACAGGGTTTGCGCACCCTCGCGCCAAAAACGGATATCGAATTTGTGCTGGCCTAGGCGAAGATCGCGAATCGTTATGTCCGGCAACCAGTTCGGGAGCAACGGATCGACATAGAGTTTGTTCCGTGGCGCATCGGGCAGGAACCCCAGCATGGCCTGCGTCAGCATGAAGACCGATCCGGCCGCCCACGCTTGCGGGACATTCGCGCCGATATATTGCACCGGAAAAGTCGTGTCATCGCGTTGAAAGGCAGTGTAGAGTTCCGGCAATTGGTACTGCAAGAAATGACTCCCTCCCCTACTGATGTCGTGCGCAATCCGCCCTGCCTCCGCGCCGAAGCCATAGAGCTTGAACCCCATTGCGATGATTCCATTGTCGTGCGGCCACACCGTTCCAGTCTGATAATTGTATGGATTGAATGCCGGATTATCGGATGAGAGCGTGCGGATGCCCCATCCTGTCCACATGTCCGGCGCCATTAGGCGTTCCACAACAATCTTCGCCCTCTCGCGAGGGACGATGCCACACCAAAGGCAATGGCCGGCATTCGAGGCGACGGTCAGGACTTTCTTCTTGTCGCCATCGAGCGCATAAGCATAATAACCGAGCTCGTCATCCCAAAATGCCGTGTTGAACCGCTCAAACAAGGCGGCTGCCTTTGCCCGCAATTCCCGCGCGCGGTCGCATTTGCCGAGCGCGTCAAACACCTCGGCGATGCGGATCCAAGCGCTGTAAACATAGCCTTGAAGCTCGCATAGCGCCTTCGGTCCCTTCACCAGCGAGCCGTCCGGATAGACCACGGCGTCGCCGGAATCCTTCCAAGCCATGTTCTCGTAACCGGCCGGAGATCGCGTCTGGTATTCCTGGAAGCCATCGCCATCGCGGTCTCCATAATTATCGATCCAAGATAAGCAGCCTTCCACGGTCTCTAAATGCCGTTCCAACAAAGTCTGGTCGCCAGTCGCGCGCCAAGCCGCGTGCAAGGTGATCAAATAAAGCGGGGTGGCGTCAGCGGTGCCATAATAGGGCGTGTGTGGGATCAGTTTGAAATGCGCCAGCTCGCCGTAGCGCAATTCGTGGAAAATCTTGCCTGGCTCGGCGTCTCGATAAGGATCGATTTCCTTCGCTTGGAGAGAGCCAAGCATGTCCAACGAGCCACGCGCGAATTCCGGATAGATCAAGATGTTCTGGAGCGATACGATCAAGCTATCGCGCCCGAATGGCGCAACGAACCAGGGAATTCCCGCGGCAGGCATGAAGACTTTGCTATCCGTGCCCTCCAGCAGGCGGAGCGCCGCCATGTCCTCAAGGGCGCAGCGAAATAGACGATAGAACTCTTCATTGCTGGTCTCAATTTTTGCCACGGTCTGCAGCCAATCGGCGATGGTTTCGGCGTGGCGGGAGGCTGGATGGTGTTCAATGCAGTTGTGCGGCGAAGCCGAATGTTTGTTGTTATCCGTCAAGGTGTAGAGAAGGCATGTATGCCAAGCTTCTCCGGGGTTGAGCGCAACCTCGAAGCTAAGACGGCCGTTTGCATAGACGGCCTCTTTGGGAAATCGCTGCGCGGAAATTGTAACCGCCCTGCTGAAATCGCCGTTGCAATAGGTCGTGCAAAGCTGCTGTCGTGCCTGCGACCATTCGGTAGTGATCCGCCCCCGGCGTATGATTTTGCCTGATTTCACCTCGAAGATATCTGCGAAGTCGCAGCGGAGGACGATCTCGAGCTGGAATTTTACCGGCTTCGTGCTGTAATTGGTGATGTCCAGATCTTCATGCATCCCGCCAAAAATCCAACGGTGGATGGTAAGGCCGAGCGTGCGCGGCGGAATGATGCCGTCCGTCATCGTGATGGAACGGTTCGTAAGGTAGCTGCGCGCCGCGTAATATGTGATGGGCCCGCCGTTCAGCAGCTCCCAAGGTTCTCCATCGGCATAGACGGCCCAGCTGCTGACGACCCGCGTATCGAGGAAGTAGAGCCCTCTTTCACTTGGCCAAGTTATCTGTCCATCTGGCTGACTGACCAGGACGGTCTGGCCCTGGTGGATCGAGATCTGAGGTGGACCGACCTGAACCTTGAATGCCATAGCGATACGCTCCCATTGAGCTGGCCTGCCGGAGCCGAAGCAGAATGACGAATGGTTTCATCTCCCTGACGTGATCACGAACGCCGCCAAGGCGTAATTGTTCAAATCGCTGATATGGTCCAGTTGAATATCGGCAGGCTGACAGCCGGCGAGATTTTGCGGGTCTCGCGCGTAGTGGCCTTGTCTTACAAAAATGGTGGTGACGCGCTCTCCCCAAACCTTCTTGATCGCGTTGAGGATCCGCAGCTTATCATCGATCATGACGTATCGCTTTGCCGGACAAAAGCGCTCGACGTCGGCAAGCTCCCGCTCCTTGTGGACATAGATGAGCACGCGGCCATCGACGGCTGTCCAGAGTCCAGAGCGCTCGACCTTCCGAGGCTGGAACACCGCGTCGCCATCGGAGAGGATGATTGCGAGCCCCCATCGCTGGACATGCTTGATGACATCGAGGGCGCCGGCATAAAGCCGGTCGGCAAACGGATAATCGACGAGCCAGCTTGACATTCGCAGCACCGTTGGATCGTGCGCCCTTTCAAGCCGGAATCGTTCCAACGCGCCGAGGTAGTCGGCATAGCCGAGCTCTTGCCGCAGCTGTTCGAAAATAGCCCAGTAACGATTGCGGGCAACGACACCATAGGCCTCGCTCAAATGGGCAGCCAGGTCGGCCTCGACGCGATCGTTATCAAGGAGCGTGTTGTCAACATCGAAAAGAAATGCCAGTTCATGCATTTTGGTCATCGACGCGGCGCCGTAGGCTTCGGATCATGCCATGGACCGTCCGCGCCGATCAGCCGGCTGGCTTGTTCCGGCCCCCAGCTTCCCTGTGCGTAGGAATCTGGCGGAGTTTCGTCGTTCAAGACCGGCTCCACGACGCGCCATTGGGCGTCAACAATATCCTGCCGGCCAAAAAGATCCCCGATGCCGTGCATCGCGTCGCCAAGCAGTCGCTGATAGGGAGGAATGAAAGCCGCCTCCTGCTCGGTCAGGATCAGCTCGACATCCTCGCCGCTCATGCCCTCGCCTGGATGTTTGACGCGCACACCCAGCGCGATGGTGACGTCTGGGCTGATTCGCAGCCGCATATGGCCTGACGCAGGCGGAATCATCTCCGCGAAGGTTTCCCGCGGTGGTCTTTTGAAATCCACCATTATCTCCGTGGCCGTCACCGGGAGCGCCTTGCCAGCCCGAATGTAAATCGGCACGCCGGCCCACCGCCACGAATCGATGAAAAGTTTGGTTGCGACGAATGTCTCGACGGTCGAGCCGGCCTTCACGCCAGGCACCGATTGATAGCCTACATATTGACCGCGAACGACGTGCGCCGCATCGAGCGGTCGCAGAGCCTTCAGCAAACCCGCCTTCTGCTCGCGCACGGCGTCGGATTCCTCGCCGGTCGGTGGATCCATGGTCAGGCTGGCGAGCACCTGCAGCATGTGGTTTTGAAACACGTCGCGAATGGCGCCGGTCTCATCATAGAATCTGCCGCGATCCTGCACGCCGAAACTTTCCGCCATGGTGATCTGAATGCTGTTGATGTAGATGCGGTTCCAGATCGGCTCGAACATCGAATTCGCAAATCGCGTGTAAAGTATGTTCTGCACCGGCTCCTTGCCCAGGTAGTGATCGATCCGGAAGATGTTTTCTTCTGGGAAATAACGGTTGAGAATGCGATCGAGTTGGCGCGCCGACTCTCTATTGTGGCCGAAAGGCTTCTCGACGACGAGGCGAGCATCCGTTCCGGCGCCCTGGTTGGCGAGCCCCTCGGCCACTATCGCAAACAGGCTCGGAGGAATGGCGAGATAATGCAGCGGCCGTCTCGCGTCCTTTAATTCCTGGCGCAGCCGCACATACGTCGCGGGTTCATTGTAGTCGCCGTCGACGTAACGGAGCAGGCTGGCGAGCTTGGCAAAGGATTTGGTGTCGAGGCCGCCATGGCTGGAAAGGCTGGCCTCGGCGCGCGCCTTTAATTGATCGAGAGACCATCCCGCCTTGGCAACGCCGATAATCGGTATATCGAGCCCTTCGCCACGAACCAGACCTTGCAACGAGGGGAAAATCTGCTTATAGGCAAGGTCGCCCGTGGCGCCAAAGAAAACGATCGCATCGGAAACCGGGCGGTCCATTCAAGTCGTTCCCCCGCTTGCCGGTCTCTCGATGTGGCCGCCGAATTCGT
Source organism: Methylocella sp. (assembly GCA_050728755.1). Taxonomy (GTDB): domain Bacteria; phylum Pseudomonadota; class Alphaproteobacteria; order Rhizobiales; family Beijerinckiaceae; genus Methylocapsa. The sequence goes on along the minus strand of JBOHJU010000001.1, from coordinate 7,109 downwards.
ATCGCATTGCCGACAGCAGCTTGTCGGCATAGTCCGCAAGCCCGCGCGATTCGAAACGCCCAAATAATGCCGCGCTGATGACTGGGGCGGGGACTCCTTCCTCGATCGCCGCCCGCAGCGTCCAGCGCCCTTCGCCGGAATCCGAGACATGTCCTTCGAAACTCGTCAGCTCCGGATTCGTGCGGAGGGCCGCGGCGGTAAGATCCAGCAACCATGAGCCGATGACGCTGCTGCGCCGCCAGACCTCGGCGACCTCGGCGATGTCGAATTCGAACTGGTAGAATTCTGGATTACGCAATGGCGTCGTTTCCGCGTCCTCCTCGTGGCTCGCGCGGCCGATATCGGCGTTCTTGATGATGTTCAAACCTTCGGAATAGGCGGCCATGATGCCATATTCGATGCCGTTATGGACCATTTTGACAAAATGACCGCCACCATTCGGACCGCAATGCAGATAGCCGCATTCGGACTGCTTCGGCTCGCCTGTTGCGCCCGGCGTGCGGGGCGCGGCGGCTACTCCTGGGGCCAGAGCACGAAAGATCGGATCGAGGTGCTGGACGGTTTCTGGCTCGCCGCCGATCATTTGGCAGTAGCCCCGCTCTAGGCCCCATACTCCGCCGCTTACGCCGACATCGACATAATGAATCCCAGTTTGCTTAAGCTCCGCCGCGCGGCGGATATCGTCATGGTAGTAGGAGTTCCCCCCATCGGCCACAATGTCGTCCGGCTCGAGCAGCGGCGTAAGGGAGCCAAGCAGGGGATCGACCGCCGCGGCCGGAACCATCAGCCACACCGCACGGGGCTTTGCCAGACTTTTGACGAACTCGGTCAGACTCGTCGAGCCCTTTGCTCCATGCTTGACCAATTCCTGCACCGGTTCCGGATGGCTATCATAAACGATGCATTCATGGCCGGCCCTTATGAGCCGTGCCGCCATATTGGCACCCATTCGGCCAAGTCCAATCATGCCAAGTTGCATTTAACCTCTCCTGTAACGTCGCGCGAGTTCGTTCCGCCCACTGCGTGGCGGATAGCGTGGTTGGCTGCGGCTGCCACCTGCTCCGCGTTGAAGCCGGAATCCCCGGCGAGGATCTTCATCGGTGCCGAAATGCCGAAGCTGTGCATTCCGAGTGCCCCTCCGCATGCCCCAGCATATCGCTCTCAATCGCACTGTCATATCGCCGTTGGGCTCGTCATCAACGACCACTGGCAGAAGATCGAGATGCCGAAACGACATCTAGTCTATAGCCTCATCAATTTCAGTTTGCCCTTGCCGACAATTGGAAGTGGCGAGAGCGGAGCCGCTCATCTTCGGTTTCCTTGCTGATCAGCCCGATCCAGGCCAGGACCGAAGGTCATGAACGGCCACGCCCCGGGCGTGATCACCGGCGTGCCCCGGCGAACGCACGTTACGTTCGCGGTCACATATAGGTGATGCATGTGGAACAATCGAATCAGCGCTGCGTTAAGATTGGAACGTAACCGCGTTGGGTGTTCTTGGGGCCAACGCCAACGATATTGGGCTATGCAGGGCGGCCAACTTCGGTCCTTTCGGTGCTGGGAGGACGCTGGGAGCGCAAAGAGGGAACTACTAATGAAAGTCTTCAAATTACTGCTTCTCGCTTTGATTAGGTTCGCCTTTGTGGGTGTTTTGAAGGCCGTGCTTTTCGTCTACTTCCTCTCCCGTCCGGACGAGCCACTTGTCGAGGTCACGCCGCGGCGCGATACCCGCACAGGCGATGCTCGTTCGAATTCCGCACAGAAGGAGGGAGTCAAGTCATCATTGCTTCGGCCGGACGCATACTTTTCCTGAAACTTCAGCCGAAGGGGATGCGAAGCAAGCCGGAATCCGATGCATAGACGCCAGGTGCGGTAAAGGTCAAGGCTTTGAGGAGGGAACGGATTTGGACAATGAAGCGGCAGAAATGCAATCGGTCGAGCCAAGAGTGTTCGCTAGGTTGAGGACTCATTCGATCCACGTGCCGATGATCGCTGCGAGAGCCAGGCCTGAAAGATAGTTTTGGGCATGGCGGTCATTCCGTCCACGGCCGCAAGACTGACACCATATCCTCTCAACGCCAAGGCCTACAAACGCAGAAATCTCATCGAGCGGCATGTTCTGCAAGCTTAAGAGCTGGCGACGCATCGCAACCAGATACGACCGCCGCCGACAGCCTGCGCAACTGGCTCAAGCAGAGAAAAGTCAAAGCCTTCAAACGCCTTCTGGCGCACGGACACTTTTAGATATGGCGAGATCGCGCAGTAGCTGCATTGGCGTATTCACTTTCCGGTTTTCATCCGCCCGGGAAATGAGCCCGGCGGCGAAGTGGATTAGTCTTTCGGCCGCCGTGTTCCTGGCTGCGATCCTATGGGCCTTGCCTTCGCGGGCGCAGACCTCGCTTGATGACGCCTACCATGTCATCGCGTCGAAAGCGTTCGTCGATCTCACCCATGCCTTTGGCCCCGACACGCCAGTCTGGTCCGGCTTCGGGCAAGCGCGGATGAGCCCCGCCATCGACCCCAAAACCAGAACACCTTATACGATCGAGAAGGACGGCTTTCGCGCCACTTATTATGAAATGGTGGGGCAATATGGCACGCATATCGATCCGCCCGCGCATTTTGCGAAAGACGGGATCACGATGGACAAAATCCCGCTCGCGGAGATGATCTTGCCGCTCGTGGTTTTTGACTCTACGCCCTATCTCGCCGCCGACCCGAACCACGCTTTTTCAGTAAAAGATCTCCGCGCCTGGGAGGCGCAAAACGGCCGCGTTCCGAGCGGCGCCTTCGCGGCGCTCAGAACCGATATGTCCAAAGAGTTCGAGAACGATCCCGAAAAATTCAAGCGCACGCCATTTCCGGGCTGGTCGCTGGAGGCCGTCAAATTCCTCGTCGAAGAGCGCGGAATTACAGCGATCGGGCATGAATCCCTGGACGCCGATGCGACCGAAAAAATGGCGACCGAAACCTATCTCTTGAATAGCGGCCATTATCAGATCGAAGTCATGGCCAATCTCGACAAGGTGCCTGCCAAGGGGGCACTGATTGTCGTGAGCTGGCCGAAGGTCAAGGACGGCCTCGGTTTTCCCGCGCGGGCCTTTGCGATTCTGCCGTGAGGCTCAGCGAAAATAATCTTCCAAAATCGCCACGTAAATCTCCGTCAAAGCCTCGATGTCCGCCACCGCGACGTGCTCGTCTACCATATGCGAGGTCGCGCCAACGAGGCCGAATTCGACGACCGGGCAATAGGCGCGGATGAACCGAGCATCCGATGTTCCGCCTGACGTCGAAAGTGCCGGGCGGCGTCCAGTCTTCTTTTCGACCGCATTGGCAACGAGTTTCGTGAAGGAGTCCGGCGTGGTCAAAAAGGCCAGGGCATTGCAAGGCTCCAAGGTGAGCGTGAATTTCGCTTCCGCTGCCTTCAGCCTTTGCCGCAGCTCGGCGGCAAGCGTCTCCGGCGTCCAAAGATCGTTGAAGCGCACATTTAGGCGCGCGCATGCCTGCGCCGGGATCACGTTGAACGCCGGGTTGCCAACATCGACCGACACGATTTCCAAATTCGAGGGATCGAAATGCGGCGTGCCGGAATCGAGCGGCGTGGCGGTCAAGGCATCTAGCAACCGAAGGAGCTTTGGAATCGGATTATCTGCCCGCGCGGGATAGGCGGCATGGCCCTGGCGCCCCTCGACAATGAGCGTGCCATTGAGCGAGCCGCGCCGGCCAATCTTGATCGTGTCGCCGAGCACCTCAACGCTCGTTGGTTCGCCGACAATGCAATGATCGAAACGCTCGCCCATTTCATAAGCCGAGCGCAAGAGCTTTTCCGTACCATTGATGGCCGCGCCTTCCTCGTCGCCGGTGATGAGAAGACCGATCGAGCCTTTGTCTGAACCACGCGCGGCATACTCGCACGCGGCAGCAGTGAATGCCGCCACCCCGCTCTTCATGTCGGCGGCGCCGCGTCCAAAAATCGCGCCATCGGCGATCTCCGCCGCGAAAGGATCGAACCGCCACTTTGTGGCATCGCCAACGGGCACCACGTCCGTATGTCCGGCAAAGACGAGGAATGGCGCGCCCGTGCCGATGCGCGCGTAGAGATTGCCGATGTCCGGCGTGCCAGGTTCCGAGAACGTAAGCCGCTGCGTCGCGAACCCCGCCTGATCGAGCACCCCTTCGAGGACACCGAGAGCGCCGCCATCTTCCGGCGTGACCGAGCGGCACCGGACAAGCGCGCGGCAAAGGTCGAGAGCGGCGGTTGCCATGTCTGTATTGGAGCCTTCCGGGCGGACGTTGTCAGCCCGCCATTATCGCACGACGGCAGGCGGATGACCATTTCCCGCCAACCTTTGCGGTCATATATGCATGGGGTCGGCCTGCGGCCGAATGGCGGTCCGAAGGCGGTCCAAGGACCACACTATGCAAAATCCCGGCCTCGACTTTGCCCTCGGCCCCGAGCTGGACGCGCTGCGCGCTACGGTGCGCGCCTTCGCGGCCGCCAAGATCGCGCCGCGCGCGGCCGAAATCGATCGCTCGGATAATTTTCCACTCGATCTGTGGCCCGCGATGGGCGCGCTCGGTCTGCACAGCATCACGGTCGAGGAGAATTATGGCGGCGCGGGCCTCGGCTATCTCGCGCATTGCATCGCCATGGAGGAGATCAGCCGGGCCTCGGCTTCCGTCGGTCTGTCCTATGGCGCGCATTCCAATCTTTGCGTCAATCAGATCCGCCGCAACGGCAATGACGATCAGAAGCGCCGCTATTTGCCGAAACTCATTTCCGGCGAGCATGTCGGCGCGCTGGCCATGTCGGAGGCGAATTCCGGTTCGGACGTCGTATCGATGCGCCTGCGCGCGGACAGAAAGGGAGGCCGCTACATTTTGAACGGCACAAAAATGTGGATCACCAACGCTCATTATGCCTCGACGCTTATCGTCTATGCCAAGACCGATCCCAATGCCGGCGCGCATGGCATCACAGCTTTTCTGATCGAGAGCGGTTTTAAGGGTTTTCATTTGGGACAAAAGCTTGACAAGCTCGGCATGCGTGGGTCTCCAACGTCCGAACTCGCCTTCGAGGATTGCGAAGTGCCCGAAGAGAACGTGCTGGGCGAGGCGGGCGAGGGAGTCCACGTCCTGATGTCTGGCCTCGATTACGAAAGAGTCGTGCTCGCGGCGGGTCCGCTCGGCATCATGCAGGCCTGTCTTGATATTTGCCTTCCCTACGTCCGCAGCCGAAAACAGTTCGGCCAGGCGATTGGAGAGTTCGAGCTTGTTCAAGGCAAGCTCGCCGACATGTACACAAGCCTTAATGCCTGCCGGGCTTATGTTCACGCGGTGGCCCGCGCGTGCGACAACGGCCACACCTCGCGCAAGGATGCGGCGGGCGCCCTGCTCTTTTCGGCGGAGCGCGCGACAAGGGCGGCGCTCGATGCAATCCAATTACTCGGCGGCAACGGCTATATCAACGATTACCCGGCTGGTCGCCTGCTGCGCGACGCCAAGCTCTATGAGATCGGCGCCGGCACGAGCGAAATCCGGCGTATGTTGATCGGACGCGAGCTGTTTGACGAAAATTAGCGCATCATCCCAGAAAGTTGCAGACTCTTTGGATAAGATGATGCGACAAATCAAATGACAAGACCGCGCGCGATTCACTTTGAAGCGGCCATGGCCTAAGCCGATGAATGTTTTCAAATCTGCCGTCGAGCCTGGTAGCAAAAACTTCGCCGCGAACAAAGCCGCAATGCAAGGTCTTGTCGAGGATTTGCGCAGTAAGGTCGCGCTCATCGCGCAAGGCGGCGGCGCCAAGGCGCGGGAGCGGCACATCGCGCGCGGAAAGCTTTTGCCGCGCGAGCGCGTTGCGGCGCTCATCGATCCGGGCACGCCATTCCTGGAATTTTCGCAATTCGCCGCATATGAGGTTTACGCGGAAACCGTTCCGTCGGCGGGATTGATCTCAGGCATAGGGCGCATAAGCGGCCAGGAATGCGTCGTCATCGCCAATGACGCAACCGTCAAGGGCGGCACCTATTATCCGCTGACCGTCAAGAAGCACCTGCGCGCGCAGGAAATCGCACAAGAAAACAATCTGCCTTGCATCTATCTCGTCGATAGCGGCGGCGCCCATCTGCCAAGCCAGGACGAAGTCTTTCCCGATCGCGACCATTTCGGCCGCATCTTTTACAATCAGGCGAGGATGTCGGCGGCGGGCATCCCGCAAATTGCCGTTGTGATGGGAAGCTGCACAGCAGGCGGCGCTTATGTCCCGGCGATGAGCGACGAAGCGATTATCGTGGCGGGGCATGGCACCATCTTTTTGGCGGGTCCGCCGCTCGTCAAGGCGGCGACCGGCGAAATCGTCTCGGCGGAGGATCTGGGCGGCGCCGAAGTCCATTCGCGCGTCTCGGGCGTCGTCGATCATTATGCGTTGACCGACGCGCGCGCGCTTGCGCTCGCGCGAAATATCGTCGGCACGCTCAATCGTGCGAAAAACCCCGGCGTCGGGGTTCGTGAGCCCGCCGAACCGCTTTATGATGCGCAAGAAATATACGGCATCGTCGCCGCCGATCCGCGCGGGGCTTATGATGTGCGCGAAATCCTCGCTCGCGTCGTCGACGGTAGCGCGTTCGACGAGTTCAAGGCGCTCTATGGTACCACCCTCGTCTGCGGATTCGCGCACATCTTCGGCCATCCCGTGGGCATTCTCGCCAATAATGGAATCCTATTTTCGGAATCGGCGCTCAAGGGTACGCATTTCATTGAACTTTGCGCGCAACGCAAAATCCCCCTCGTCTTTCTGCAAAACATCATGGGCTTCATGGTCGGCCAAAAATACGAGGCGCAAGGCATAGCCAAGGATGGCGCCAAGCTCGTCGCGGCGGTCGCCTGCGCAGGCGTGCCAAAATTCACCGTCATCATCGGCGGCAGTTTCGGGGCGGGCAATTACGGCATGTGCGGGCGTGCGTTTGGCCCGCGCTTCCTCTGGATGTGGCCGAACGCCCGCATTTCGGTAATGGGCGGCGAACAGGCCGCCAATGTTCTGGCGCAAGTGCGCCGCGACAATTTTGAAGCGGCCGGAAGAGCTTGGACGGCCAGAGAAGAAGAAG